>DPMS01000878.1 GCA_003541285.1 Actinomycetota bacterium | reverse complement strand
CCCTGATGCAGGGCGAGAGCGTCGTCACCGTCCCGGCCGCGGGGATGATCATGACCCGCCAGCACATGACGGCCACCCGCCAGGCCGTGCCTGGCCGCGTCCACGCCGGGGCGGGGCTTGCCAAGCGCGGCCACCGGGTGCCGGCCGGCCGGCACACCCGTGCATCAGCCTGACGGGTGCTCACCCCCTAGCGTGACCGGCCGCCATCAGGCCAGGCCGGGCAGACACCCAGGCTGGGGGACGATAGTCACGGCGAGGGCCGACCAGCCCTCGCCGTGACGCTTACCAGGGGCTATTCAAACCGCACNNACGGCCAGCTGCCCGAGGGCCGCGCAGCTGACGATGCTGTTGTTGCTGGCTCTGTACGGGCCGTTATCCGCACCCGGCGCGGAATAGAGCGGGAACACCGTGGTGCCACGGCATGCCCGCCCTCAGTGCCGGGAGGCGGAGAACATCTACCGGCGGCGGGCGAGCAGTTGCCGCTTCGTCCCCCGCCCGGCGTCCGGGATGCCGTGCTGGTCGATGACCTCGAACCCGCTGGGGAGCAGGGCGGCGGGCTCGCCCGGGCCCAGGCACCACTCGGCGGGCAGGCCGGGCCGGGCCGGGCGGGCCTCGGCCGTGAACGCCTCCCAGCCGAGCAGCCCGCCGGGCGCCACCGCGCCGGTGGCCGTGGTGAACACATCCCGGTCCCAGTAACCGGTGCACAGGACCAGTGCGTAGCAGGCCAGCCGCGGATGCCACTCCCTCAGGTCGGCCTGCACCAGGGTGATCAGGCCGCGCAGGCCGCGGCGCTCCGCCTCCTGCCCGAGCATGCCCAGCGCCACCTCAGCGATGTCCACCGCCGTGACCTGCCGCCCTGCCCCGGCTGCCAGCAGCGCGCCACCGGACGGCCCGCACGCCAGATCGGCTACCGGCCCATCCGGCAACGGCATCGACAACGCGCGGGCGGCCAGCGGATGAGGCACGAACGACGGGCCGGAGCCCTCCCCGTACCGCGCGTTCCACCGGATCCGGTCCGGGTGACCGGCCAGTTCCGCCCGGTTTTCTCCCATGTGCCTACGTTAGCCAGCCCGGCCACAGCACCGGTCCCGGCGCAGCGGGCCCGGCGGGCAGGTCAGGTCGGCCGGGCCTGCCCGGCCAGGTCAAGAAGATCGTCGAGAATGCTGCCGAACATGCCCGAGATCAGGGTCAGATGGCCCTCCCCGGGCAGCAGATGCGCCCGCGCGCCGGGCACCTGCCCGGCGAGCCAGGCACCGTGCCCGAAGGGCACCATCCGGTCCTGATCCCCCTGCCAGATCGCCACCGGCACGGACACCGCCGTCACCGCGAACCCCCAGTCACGGACGAAGGCCAGGTCGTCGTCGCTCCAGCCGGCGGGCCCGCCGCGCACCGCGGCCCGGAAGGACGCGGCGAGGTAATCGGTGAACTCCCCGGTGAGGACTGCCGTGTCGGCAGCAGAGACCAGGCCGCCCAGTGCGGCCGCGACACCCGCGCCGGTGAGTTCGCTGACTTCCGCCGACGCCGCTGCCAGGAACCTGGTGAGCGTGGTCTCGCCGGCCGCCGCCGCGGAGAACTCCTCGATGTTCTCCGGGCCCATCCCGGCCAGCCAGTCCAGCCCGGCCGCCTGGTACGGGGCCACCCCGGCGACAGACGCCGCCGCCAGGCACCGCCCGGGCAGCAGGGCAGCGCAGGCCAGGGCATGCGGCCCTCCGCCGGACCAGCCGGCGGTCAGGAAACGATCCGCTGCCAGATGATCGAGGATCGCCGCCACATCCGCGGCGGCGGCGGCCACCGTCCGGCCGGGCTGCGGGGTCGATCCGCCATACCCGGGACGCGAGTACATCACCGTACGCAGTCCCCGGGCCGACGCTGCGGCGATCACCGGCCCGGGTGCGACCAGCCCGGAGGGCGTCCCGGGGTGGAAGACCAGGGGCAGGCCATCGTCCGGCCCGGCGGCCAGGACCTCCAGCTGCCGGCCGTCCGGCGTACCCACCGGGAAATGCTCGCTCGGCATGCTGTGAGCGTAGCGGCCGGGCAGCCGCCGGGCAGACTCAGCCGGCCCCTGGCGCTAGTCGGCTCCCCCCGGTCCTGCGGCGCCACCCGGCCGCCAGATAGCAGGCGCCTTAAGTCTGCGCAAAACGGACATCACAACTCGCCGGCTGCCCGGGACCGGACAGTAGCGTTGGTGACCCGGCGTCCAGCGCCTCGCTCAGCCGCTGCGGGCAGATCAGGTGGACATGCGAGTCCACCGCGCCCGCGGTGCCGGACGCGGCAGTGCTGGCAGGCCGCCTGGATCGCGGAGAGGCACTGGCGGCGGGAACAGCGAAGCCGCGGGCGGAGTTCCGCACATCGGGACCAGGCGACAGGAGGGAATGCGGGTGACGGCACATTTGCGGGACCAGCTCGGACGGTTCGGGATCTGGCGAGGTGCTTTCCAGGTGACGGCTCAGCTGGCCGCCGATATAGAGCAGCTCGGCTTCGGCGCGCTGTGGCTGGGCGGCTCGCCTGACGGTGATCTGGCGCAGGCAGAAGAGCTCCTCGATGCCACGAGCACCCTCACCATCGGCACCAGCATCGTGAACATATGGAAGGACGCCCCGCATGAGGTGGCCCGTTCGTTCGCCCGGTTGCAGGACCGCCATGCTGGCCGCTTCGTGCTCGGTGTCGGGGCCGGGCACCGTGAGGTGACACAGCAGTACGGGCATCCGTATGAGGCTCTCGCGGCCTACGTGGACTCACTTCGCGGCGAAGGTGTCCCGCAGGACGCTCTCGTCCTCGCCGCCCTGGGCCCGAAGGTGCTCAGGCTGGCCGGCGAGCAGACAGCCGGCGCGATCCCATACCTCGTGCCGCCCGAGCACACCCGCCAGGCACGGGAAATCCTTGGCCCGGAGCCGCTGCTCGCCCCCGAGCACAAGGCGGTGGTTGACCCCGACCCCGCGCGTGCGAGGGCACTCGGCCGCGCCCGGGTAAGCAGCCCGTATCTCGGGCTGGTCAACTACACCAGCAACCTGCGCCGGCTCGGCTGGGCCGAGGACGACCTGCGCGACGGCGGAAGCGACCCGCTGATCGACGCGCTGGTCGCGCATGGCAGCGCGGACCAGGTGGCGGCCCAGCTCAGCAGCCACCTGGAGGCCGGCGCGGACCACGTGGTCATCCAGCTGCTCACCGAACCGCAAGCCGATCCACTGCCCGGTTACCAGGAGCTGGCGCGGGCGCTGATGCCCTAGCAACGCAGTGCCGCTGAGCCGGCGGCTGTGGCCTCAGCTGCCCTGCCCCGTCATGGCCTTGATGATGCCTGTCATGACCGCGTCGACATTGGCGTGGGCAGTGCCGGCGGTGATGACCAGCACCGGACCGGAGGACCACATGGTGCTGAAAACGTGATCGTTACCTGGCCCGAGCTGCCATGCCTGCTGGCCGGCGAGCGTCACCCGGTGCACTGGGCCGTCGGTGAGGAGGCTGGCCAGGCCAGCGGTATCCCAGCGTTCTCCTGGCCAGCTGATCTGGATGGTGACCCCGGTGCCGTTCCCGGTGAAACCGCCGCCGATATAGGCCGTCTGGGGATCGCCCGCTATCTCCTTGTTCTCCCGCACCCAGGCATGCGCGCCGGTTCCCATGAACGTGTACCCGGTGGCCGGGCGCAGCACCCAGTCGATGATGCTCTGGTAGTGGCGGCTGCGGTCCCACGCGCGCAACTGCGCGCGCATCGTGGGCAGCGTTGGCTCCAGCGCTGCCTTGACCGTGTCGTCAGAGCCGACCAGCGCGTGCGCCGGCACGTACCCGGCGGCCTTCATGGTCACTGTTTCACCTGGGCCGATCCGGTAAAGCGTGGCGGTGCCGTCAGGGCGCGCCAGTACGCGGTCGCCGTTCGGCATTACCAGCCCCGCCCGTAGCGGGCTGCCGGTGAGGGCGCTGGTGATGGTGACCGCTACCGGGATCGGAGCCAGCCGCACTGTCACTGGTGTTTGCGTCGCCTTCACCTGGGTGGGTGCGTAATAGCGGGCCTGCACGCGCAGTGCCGTATCCGCGGCGATGCCTGCTATCTGGAACTTGCCGTGGGCATTGGTAGTCGTGGATTTTCCGCCGCCGTGCAGGCTCGCTGCGGCAACTGGCTGGCCGGTGAGCCGGTCGATGACGGTCCCCCGTGCTGTTATCCCCCGGGGCGACAGCGCAAAGAACAGCGTGATACCCACGGCTGCCATGACGATCAGGACCAGCGGAAGGATCAGGATCGGCCGCCGGTACCACGGCTTGTGCACGGCGATTGGTGACTGCGGCGGTGGCGCTGGCGCAAGCGGCGTCTCTGTGAACTTGGACATGGCAACCATCTCCTTGGGAGGCTGCCGCGCCCCTCAAATGCTTTTGCGGGCGTGACCCGCGGAGAATTCGCGGCAGCCCTTTATTTCAGCGTGATCAGGTATCACGCCTTAGTAAAGGGCCCAACGCCCCTCAGGTGGGGGGCAACGGCCCGGCCATAACGGCAGCTAGCTCGACTTTCGCGGTTATGCGGCGAGGTCTGCCCAGGCCAGGCGGATGAGGTGTATTTCTTCGCGTGTTGGCTGGTCGGGGTGAGATGGGCGGAAACGGGCGGCGATGATAACGCGGCGTAGCCTGGCGGCCATGTCGGCGGTGGAGGGCTGGGTCTTGGTGGCGTACCAGGGGGAACGGGCGCGGTGACTGGTCACGTCGGCGGGGTCGTGCCCGTCGGTGGCGTACCAGCAGGTGGCGAGGGCCTGGCAGGCGAGCATGAACCATCCCAGTGCCCGTGCTGATCACCGGCGGCCCGGACTGCCCGCCCGCGCCCGGGCCTCCTCCCTGCTGGGGACGGGGCGGCGGAACCCGGGCCCTTCGCCTCTGGAGCGCCCGGCCGGTCGCCTCTACAGTCCCCGGCCCGCGAGCGCGACCGTGCTGCTGAGGAACAAGGGGGGCGCGATGAGCCTGTCTTCGGGCCACGGCGTGCCCGCGGTGACAGGAGGCCGGGCGGCGGGACCCGGCTCAGTTCCCGGAACCGGGGCCGCTATCGAGGTCGTGCATCTGCGCAAGACGTATAGGGCCACAGTGGCGGTCGATGACGTGTCGTTCTCCGTCGCCGAAGGTGAAATTTTCGGCATCTTGGGCCCGAACGGGGCGGGCAAGACCACCACTGTCGAGTGCGTGATAGGCCTACGGAACCCCGACGCGGGCGTGATCCGGGTCATGGGCCTGGACCCTCATGTGGATCGCGAGGATCTTCACGCGATCGTGGGGGTCCAGCTCCAGGCGAGTGTCCTTCCGGCCCGCTTGAAGGTGGGCGAGATCCTGGATCTGTTCCACTCCTTCTACCAGCACCCAGCCGGCCTGGAGGAGATCACGGACTCCCTGGGGCTAGCCGAGAAGAAAAACGGCTACTACCGGTCCCTGTCTGGTGGCCTTAAGCAGCGGCTCTCGGTCGCGCTGGCGCTCATCGGCAATCCCAAGGTCGCCGTCCTTGACGAGATGACCACGGGCCTGGACCCGCAGGCACGCCGCGACACCTGGCAGCTGATCGAAGGCGTCCGCGATCGCGGGGTCACGATCATCCTGGTGACCCACTACATGGATGAGGCCGAGCGCCTGTGCGACCGCGTCGCGCTGCTGGACAGGGGGAGGATCGTCGCCATCGACACCCCAGAAGGCCTGGCCGACCGGGCCGGGGTGGCCAAGCGCGTGCGCTTCGTGCCGTCCAAGCCGTTCGAGGACCGGCTGCTGAGCGGCCTTTCGGAGGTTCGCAGCGTCGAGCACGAGGGCGAGCATGTCATCGTCACCGGGTCCGGGGAGCTGGCGAACGTGGTGATCCTCACGCTGGCAGCGGCTGGGGTGACCGCCACCGACATGCACCTGGATTCGGCGAATCTGGAGGACGCGTTCGTGCAGATGACCGGCCGTCACCTCCACGAGGACGAGATCGGGAGGGTTCACCGATGAGCAGTCACGCTTCCCTGCTGCCGGCCAGGACACCCCGTTCCGCCTTTGGCAAGCTCCTCGAGAGCGAAGCCAAATACGCGTGGCGAGTCCCGGTCGGGCTGATCTTCGGGGTCGCTGCGCCGGTGCTGGTGCTGGTGATCCTCGGCACCATCCCCGGCGTGAACAGGCCCGTCAAGGCACTCGGCGGCCTCACCTACTTCAGCATCTACTTCCCGATCCTCATCGCGGTCGCACTTGCTGTGCTCTCACTCATCAGCCTCCCCCTGCACCTGGCCAATTACCGCGAGCAGGGCATCCTGCGTCGGCTGTCAACGACCCCGGTACCGCCGGCCTGGATGCTCGCGGCGCAGGTCATCATCAACCTCGTCCTGGCCGCACTGGTCCTTGGCATTCTGGTGGTGGTGGGCACTGCGGGATTCGGCCTCGGCGCGCCCAAGGCACCGGGAGGATTCACGCTGGCGCTCCTGCTGACCATCGCCGCCATGTTCGCCATCGGCCTATGGGTCTCGGCCATTGCCCGCTCCACGGGCGGCGCCAGCGCCATCGGGCAGCTGCTGTTCTATCCGCTCCTTTTCTTCGCCGGCCTGTGGCTTCCCCGGGAGAGCATGGCACCTGTCCTGCGGGACATCAGCGACTGGACTCCCCTGGGTGCCTCCGTGCGCTCGCTGCAAAGTTCGATGCTGGGCGCTTTCCCATCGGCACAGTCGCTGCTGGTCCTGGCCGCCTGGGCGCTGGTGTTCGGCGTCCTGGCTGTGCGTTTCTTCAGGTGGGAGTAACGCGCCCGGCCGGGCGCACAATGGCTCTGGTGCCCCCGCCGGTCTGCCCCGGCCCCCCCGCCGGTCAGTCCTGGCCAGCGGGTTCCAGCACGAATACCGGGATCTGCCGGGCCGTCTTGCGCTGGTAGTCGGCGTAGGGCGGGTACGCGGCTACCGCACGCTGCCACCACTTCTCACGTTCGGCGCCGGTGACCTCGCGGGCGACCATGTCCTGCTTGTGCGGGC
This sequence comes from Actinomycetota bacterium, assembly GCA_003541285.1. Taxonomy (GTDB): domain Bacteria; phylum Actinomycetota; class Actinomycetes; order Streptosporangiales; family Streptosporangiaceae; genus UBA9676. Next base: position 5,391 of record DPMS01000878.1, on the reverse strand, counting down.
CGTCCTGCAGTTGGACCCGCGGATGCGCCCGGAAGTTGTAGTACCACCTTGGGTGGGTGGGGGCGCCGCCCTGCGATGCCACCGCGGCGTAACGGCCCTCATGCTCGACCCGCATGACCGGGGCCTTGCGCAGCTTGCCGCTGCGTACCCCGCGGTTCGTGATGATCACCACCGGCAGGCCGGTGTCGCGCAGCGTGGTGCCCTGCGTCCCGCCCGAGCTCTCATACAGTTCTACCTGGTCGCGGACCCAGGCCTGCGTGCTCGGCGCGTACTCGCTGTCGTCAGCCATGGCGTCAGTTGATCACATCCCGGGCCGCGTGCGGGCGGCGGGTCTTCCCGTGCCCGACCGCCTTGGTGATCTGATCAAACGTCTTCTCGATGTTCGCCGGGATGGTGAACACGTCGCCCAGGAACGGGCGCACACCACGCACCCGCCTCACCTCTCGGTCCAGGCCCGTCACGCCGGCTGCCGTGGGAGCCGGTCACCAGCCGCCCCCCACGGCCGGCCCGACGACGGAACCCTGGGCGCGCCCCACCATGTGGTGAGTCACCATCTATGCAACCGGTGCTACGTCACACGAAACGGCGCGCCGTGTATACGCCGTGTTAACTTCCGCGGCCCAGGCTCAGGCGGGCGGTTCGGGCTCGCTGCCCTGCTGCGGCGGGACGGACGGGGCCAGTCCCCGTTCTTCCGCCGCCACCCCGGCGGGGGGGATCGACTCCGCGATGCGCTTCAGCAGCGAGCGCACGGTTGCGGTCGCCGCCCGGTGCAGCAGCACCCGGTCCAGCCCCGCTCCCACGCTGGCCAGCGGCGGCCGGTAGGCACCGGTCAGTGCCAGCAGACTGGCGTCCTCCCCCACCGGGGTAAGGCTGATGTTGGCGTCCAGGACCGGGAACAGCCGCCCCATGACACCGGTGGCCTCCCAGCGCAAGGTCAGCATCACGCTCTCGTCATGCTCAACCGGTTCCAGCAGCAGGACCCGCACCAGCTTGGAAGGGCCGGAGGAATCGCCGAACGGCCCCACCCGGATCAGGCCATCGGCGTAGGCGCCGTCGGAGGCGGCGCTCAGCCAGCCGCCATGTGTCAGGTCCAGCAATCCCGCGCGGGCAGCCGGGAACCCGACATCAATGCTGACCTCCTCGCTGACGAACATGCGTTCTTTGATCCCACTTCAGCGTCGGTTACGGGAGGGACGAAAGTCCCTTTCACGGTAGGCAATATTCATACCACCTACCGTTAATGTGACGAGGCTCACATAGTAGATTGCCGGGCATTCCGCCCGGTGGTGCGACGACGGCCCCGCGCCGCGCCGGGAGAACTTGGACGGCCCCAACGATTTACCGCAGGCCGGGCAGGGCCTACCATGCGCACGTGCCTATGCTGCTCGGGGTCGCCAAACGCCTGCTGGTGGGGCGTCCTATGCACAGCGACCGCCTGTCCCACACGCTGCTTCCCAAGCGCATCGCGCTGCCCGTGTTCGCCAGCGACGCGCTCTCCTCGGTGGCCTACGCGACCGAGGAGATCCTGCTCGTACTGTCCGCCGGCGGCATCGCCCTGATCGCGTTCACCCCCTGGATCGCCGTCGCGGTCGGGGTGCTGATGCTGGTCGTGGTGGCCTCCTACCGGCAGAACGTGCACGCCTACCCATCAGGCGGCGGTGACTACGAGGTGGCCACCACCAACCTCGGGCCGCGGGTGGGCATCGCGGTGGCCAGCGCGCTGATGGTGGACTACACGCTGACGGTGGCGGTGTCGGTCTCGTCTGGGGTGGCGAACCTCGCGTCGGCCTTCCCGGCGCTGAACGCATACGTGACGCCGGTCGCCGTCGTGGTCGTGGCGGTCATCGCGGTGATGAACCTGCGCGGTGTCCGGGAGTCCGGAACCGCCTTCGCGATCCCCACCTATCTGTTCATCGGAGTGGTCGGGCTGATGATCGCCTGGGGCACCGCACGGCTGGCCACCGGCGGCCACCTGCAGGCCGAGAGCGCTGACCTTCATTACCGCAGCGTCCGCACCTACAGCGGGCTGCTGCTGGCCTTCGTGCTGCTGCGCGCGTTCTCCTCTGGCTGCACCGCGCTCACCGGGGTGGAGGCGATCAGCAACGGTGTGCCNNGCATTCCGCAAGCCCAAGAGCAAGAACGCAGCCACCACCCTGGCGATGCTCGGCCTGATCGCGGTATCGATGTTCGCCGGGGTGACCGTCCTGGCCCTGATCAGCCACGTCCACACCGGACCGCCCGGGGACCTGGCCGGGCTGGCCCCCGGGCAGCCGCAGCGAACAGTGATCGCCCAGGTGGGGCGCGCCGTGTTCGGCGGCTCCTCACCCCTGTTCTACCTGCTCCAGTTCGTCACGGCGCTGATCCTGGTGCTGGCCGCCAATACCGCCTTCAACGGGTTCCCGGTGCTGGCCTCGATCCTGTCCCGCGACGGTTACCTGCCGCGCCAGTTGCACACCCGGGGTGACCGGCTCGCGTTCAGCAACGGGATCATCCTGCTGTCCGGGTTCGCGATCCTGCTGATCGTGATCTTCCAGGCCTCCCCGACCCGGCTGATCCAGCTCTACATCATCGGCGTGTTCGTATCGTTCGTGTGCAGCCAGACCGGGATGATCAGGCACTGGAACCGGCATCTGCGCACCGAGACCGATCCGCGGGTCCGCCGCCACATGATGCGTACCCGGGTGATCAACACGGTGGGTGCCTGCTTCACCGCCGTGGTCCTGATCATCGTGCTGGTCACCAAGTTCGCCAGCGGCGCCTGGATCGTGGTCGTGGCGATGCCGGTGATCTGGCTGACCATGCGCGGTATCCGGCGGCACTACGAGCGGGTGTCGCTCGAACTGGCCCCGCCGCGGGAGGTGGCACTCACGCTGCCCGCCAACAACCGTGCCATCGTGCTGGTCTCCAAACTGCATCTGCCCACGCTGCGGGCGCTGGCTTATGCCCGCGCCACCCGTCCCAGTCATCTGGAAGCGGTCACCGTCGATGTGGACCAGGCCGAGACGCGCCAGCTCACGCAGGACTGGGACCGCAGTGACATCCGGGTGCCGCTGACGGTGGTGGCCTCTCCGTACCGGGAGATAACCCGGCCCGTGGTCGACTACATCAAGGGCCTGCGCCGGGAGAGCCCGGACGACATCGTGACCCTCTATGTGCCTGAATACGTGCTCGGCCACTGGTGGCAGCAGTTGCTGCACAACCAGAGCGCGCTGCGCCTCAAGACCAGGCTGCTGCTCCAGCCCGGAGTGATCGTCGCCAGCGTCCCCTACCAGCTACGGTCAGCCCTCCACCTGCGGCAGCCACCCGTGGCGGCCACCCACGCACCCGCGGCGGCCACCCACGCACCCGCGGCGGCCACCCACGCACCCGCGGCGGCCACCCACGCACCTTCGGCCAGACCGGGGCGCGGCACCCGCACCGCCAAGCCCGCAGCCCACCCGCTGCAGCGGCTCACCGCTGACCGCCAGACGCTGCAGGCGGAGGAACTGCAGGCCGAGATCAGCGAATTCAGCGCGACCCCCATCGCTGAGGCCCTCGACCACGAACTAGTCAACGTCGCGGGCACGCTGCGGGCGGTCACCCTGCGCCCGCGCGGCACCAGCCTCACCATGGAGGCGGACCTGTGGGACGGCACAGGCAGTATCAACCTGGTCTGGCTGGGGCGCCGCGACATCCTCGGCGTCCGCCCCGGCCGCCGGATCATCGTGCGCGGGCGCATCGCCAGGATCAACGACGAGCGCACCATGTACAACCCCAGCTATGAACTCCGGCCCGGGCCCGACTCCACCGAATCCGCGTGAAAGCGGTAACCCATGCCGGGCTCGGTCAGCAGGTACCGGGGCCGGGATGGATCGGGCTCCAGCTTCCTGCGCAGCTGGGCCGTGTACACACGCAGGTAATTGACCTCAGTCTGGTACTGCGGTCCCCAGACCTCCGCCAGCAGTCGCCGTTGCGTGACGAGACGGCCGCGATGACGGACCAGGACTTCGAGTAGCTGCCACTCGGTCGGTGTCAGGCGGATATCGCTGCCGTTCCTGGTGACGCGTTTCGCGGCCAGGTCGACGGTGAAATCGGGCGTCACCACCACCGGCCCGTCCGGAGCCGGGGCGGCCCGGCGGATGGCAGCTCGCAACCGGGCTAGCAGTTCATCCATGCCGAACGGCTTGGTGACATAGTCGTCCGCACCCGCGTCAAGCGCGGCCACCTTCTGGCTTTCCTGGCCCCAGGCCGACAGGACGATGATCGGGGTGGTGGTCCAGCCGCGAACCCCGCGGATCACCTCGATGCCATCCATGTCGGGCAGCCCCAGGTCGAGAATCAGCACGTCGGGACGGTCACGGGCCATCGCGGCCAGGCCGGACGTGCCGTCGCAGGCCGTGCTCACCTGGTATTTGCGGGCGGCGAGGTTGATCCGCAGCGCCCGCAGGATCGGCGCTTCGTCGTCGACGACCAGAACCCGGGTCACGGGTCCGCCACCGCGGGCGAGGCTGGCGAGGTTGCCGCGGCTGGCAGTGCCACCCGCATGGTGAGCCCGCCACCGGGGGTGTCCAGGACGGTGATGGATCCGCCCATGGCGTCCAGGAACCCCTTGGCGACGGCCAGCCCGAGCCCGACCCCGGTGCCAGTGCCGCGTTCGTCCAGGCGCTCGAACGGCTCGAAGATCCGGCTCTTGAGGTGGCCGGGCAGCCCGGGGCCGTGGTCCTCGACGTCCAGCACGACGGTCCCGGCAGCCAGATGAGCGCGCATCACCGGTGGCCTGCCCGGCGGGGAGTGGCCCAGCGCGTTCGCGAACAGGTTGGCCAGGACCCGTTCCAGCAGCCCCGGGTCGGTGCGGACGAGAGGCAGCCCGTCCGGCACCACCATCTGCAGGGAGGCGGCGGTGCCCAGCCCATGCAAAGCCACCGGTGCGACCTCGTCGATCGACGTGGGCCGCAGGAAGGGATGCAGTGACCCGGTGGTCAGCCGGCTCATGTCGAGCAGGTTGCCGATCAGCGCGTCGAGGCGGTCGGCCCCGTCCTCGATCGTGGCGAGCAGGGCAGCCTCATCAGCGGGGGCCCACTGCACGTCGGTCTGGCGCAGGGTGCTCACGCTCGCTTTGATGGACGCGAGCGGGGTGCGCAGGTCGTGGCTGACCGCGGCAAGCAGCGCGGTACGCATGCGGTTGCCTTCGGCCAGGGCTTCCGCCTGGGCCGCCTGGGTGCGGAGCCGGTCCCGGTCGAGCGCGGCGCCGGCCTGGGCCGCGAAGCCGTCCAGCAGCCGGGGTGTGACCGGCGGCGACTGCCCGCACACCAGCAGCGCCAGGCCGGGCCGCACCGGTACCCGGGTGGTCGTGGCGCCGTCCGGGGCCTGCCCGCTCACCGCCATGGCGACCCACTGATCACGCACCTGCTC
>DPMS01000294.1 GCA_003541285.1 Actinomycetota bacterium | reverse complement strand
CCGTCGACCGCACGCACCAGCCCGGCTCCCCGGCCGTACTCCTTGCGCAGACCACGGGCCCGCAGCACCGCCCTGGCAGCTGCCTCGCTCATGAGTCACCCTTTCGTCCGGTCCAGTGCCGCTCGCATGCTTCCAGCCACCGCAGGTCCGCCTGCAGCCGCAGCACCAGGCCCTCCAGCAGGAGNNAGGGTGACGTAGATCTGCCCGGCGTTCATCGCCTCGCCGAGCGGGCCGAGCGCCTGCCCGAGCCGCGCACGCAACTGGTAGCCGTGCGCTGGCTCCTTCGCCAGTAGCGCAAGCACAACTTCCTGCTGCACGGCTCCTCCGGCATAACGGTTAGCTAATAGATAGCGGTTATCCGCCTGCCTGTCAACCCGGCCCGCCCGTCACTGGCTCGGCACGTAGGTTCCGGCGCAGATGTTCTGGTAATGGCTGGGGTCGAATGCCTGGCCGTGCTGCGGGAAATACCACTCGACCGCCCGGTACATGAGCGTGCCGTGGCAGTTTCCCAGGTGGAAGGCGACGACGGTGACCGGCTGCGGGGTACCGGTGGCGACCGACTGCCCTGGCCCGACGTACTCGCTCGTGCCGGACCCGATCGCCTGCGGGCCGCCCCACGACTTCCACGCGATCTGCGTGACCAGGCCAGTGGGATCGCCGCCGTTGAAGATCTTGGCTGGCTCGGTCTGCCCGAAACCCACCCCCTGCGCGAAGGCACCCGCCGGCCGGCCGAGTACCGGGACCGGGCTGCCCGGGGTAGCGGTGGCCGGGGCAGGGGCAGTCGCCGGGGTGGCGGCCATGCCGGGCGCCGCGGTGGCGGCTGCCGGGCTGGCCGGGACGGTGACAGTGATGGTGGGTGTGGCCGTGGGACCCGGTGCCGGAGCCGGGCTGGCCGAGCATCCGGTGATGGCGGCGGCGCCGATCGCGGCGGCGATGGCACCGGCGCGGGCCGCAACCCGTCGCGGGGCAGCCCAGGCGGGCACGCTACCGGTGATCACTGGCAGCCTGGCTGTGTTGTTCATTGCCTGCTTCCTTCCGCATCTGCCTTGCCGTGGACAGCTGTGAGAGTCCGCAAGACCGCCCACGCCAACGACTTCGGCGGAAATTTCCGGCGCTGCACCCGGCCCACAACGCTGCACCGGCCCCACAGCGTGCTTCCTGCTGCGGCGGGTGCCGGGCGGGTCCCCTAAAGTGCTGCCGTGCGCAGGGCCAGGATCTCGATTGACGATCCGCGGGCCGTAGACGTCCGCGCACTGCTGGAGCGCCACCTGGAGTTCACCGATTCGCACAGCCCGCCCGAGGACGTCCATGCCCTGGACGTGGCGGATCTCCTCGGTCCTGCCGTCACGTTCTTCAGCTGCCGCCTCGACGGGGAACTGCTGGCAGTCGGCGCGCTCAGGCAGCTTGACGACCGCCAGGCTGGGCCCGTCAATTCGAGCAGGAAGCGACGACCGCCCTGCTGGAGCCGCTCACCCCCTGACGCCGGCCGCGGGCGGGGCCGGGAACGTGGCCTGCCCGGTCAGGAAAGGCTCCGCATGGTCACATCACGGGCCCGGACGAAGAACCGGCGGTGGTTGAAGGAGATCTGGTCGTAGACGGACCTGCCAATGATGACAGTGTGATCGTCCGGGCGGCTGGAGTTGATCGTCACGGCGTAATAGAAGTCGGCGGGAACTGCGCCGGCCGTGGGATATTCCTGCCCGGCGTGAATGGTGTAAGCCAGCCTGGCTATCGTCGTCGCCGGTACCGCCGGCGGGTAGGCTGACGCCTCCGGGTAGGCGGCGCCATAGACCGGGATGGATTCCAGGCCCGCCTTCGGTGTAATCACCTTCCCGCTCCTGTACAGCGCTTTTTGCTGGGCGCCCGGCGGGTTGTAGAACCAGGCCCTCTGGCCGGCGAACCAGATGGCCGTCCACTTGCCGCTCTGCCCCGCGAGCACGAACGTTTCCCCGATCGTGGCCTTGTCGCCCCAGTCGCTGTCTACCGTGGTGCCGTGGCCGCCGCCGGGATGCAGGACGGGGTCGCCGATCAGCGGATAGGTTTCGCCAGGCCCGGTGTGCAGGTAGACGAAGCTGGCAGGCTGGCTCGGGAGGGGGACGCACCCGGTGCCACCCGGGCAGTCACTCACCGGCGGCTCATTGGCGTCAAACGCCGGGTCGATCGTCACCAGCTGGTGACGGCCGCGGGAGGCCGAACCGCCCTTCGCCCGCTCAGTGGTGTCGCTCACCCCGTGCACGAGTGCCATGAAATGGTTCCAGTCCCAGAACGGGCCCGGATCCCAGTGCTGCGCGGCGGTCAGGGAAGTGGTCGGGCCCGGCACATCCTCATGGCCAAGAATGTGTGCGCGATCAAGTAGTATACCGTATCTCGCCGCGAGATAGCGGACCAGCGCGGCACATGAGCCGTACATGGGCTGCGTGTACCAGGCCGCTCCCTGCGCGGCGAAGCCCTCGTTCTCGATATTGATGGCGTGCATGTTGACATACCAGTCCCCGGCGCCCCACGAAACGTCATGCGGGCGGACCATCTCGGTGACCGCGCCATCGGCGGACCGGATCACATAATTGGCGCTTACATAGGAAGCCGGGTTCTGGAACGTGTTGATGGCGGAGTCGTACGAGCCCTCGGTGTCGTGAACGATGATGTACTTGATCTTCATGCTGACCGTCTGGCCGGCTGGGTCACGCATGCCGGCCGGCCGGCGGGCCGTGTCGTAGTTGCCGTAGTTGCCCGGATCGTGAGGGTTGTCGCGCGCATAGGCGGCAGGCACGAAGGTGCAGTTGAGATCCGCTGGGCAGTCCACCGCGGTGGACGAGGCAGCCCGCGGGGCCGGCCCCAGGCCCAGCCTGCTGAGCCCGGCCCGGTCCGGGCGCAGGCCGGGCGTGGCTGGCAGATCCATGACCTGCCGGTCAGCGGTGGTCAGCGACGCACCTGTGGCCAGCGTGCGGAACACATCGCCGGCGAACAACCGGGCCGCCTGCACGGTCGTCGCGCCACTGTAATCAGCCACCGCCCCGTACCAGCCGCCCAGCGACGCAGGCAGGGCTCCCCCGGCAAGGTGCCGGGCATATCTTGCCAGCAGTGCCGCGGCACCGCGCACGTTCTGCCGCTCGCTGGTTTTCAGTGTGGCGGTGGGCAGGTGCAGCAACCGTGCAGCCTCGTCCAGTGTGTCATGGGTCCTGGCCAGCGTCACGGTGCGCGGCAGTGGCCGGGCCGCGAGGCCACGCCAGTCCGCCGGCGCGGGAAACGTCTTCGCGGTCAGATCCATCAGCCCGTAACCACCGTCAGCACTGGGTGAATCACCGAGGCGTTCCCACCGTGTCTGGTTGTAGGAAATCGCCAGCAGCAGGCGCACGGGCACACCGAACTCCCGCGCCGCCGCGCGCATCACCGCCATCCGGTCGCCCGGCGCCACCGCGCTGGCAGCCGGCCCGGCCCAGCCACCCCCGAAGCTGACCGTCAGTGCGGCCACCGGCGCAATGATCAGCGCGGCGCCCCGTGCTGCGGACAGGCGCCAGCACCTGCGCCTTCGCTCACAATCGTGTGCCATCTTCCCCGTTCACAGCCAGCGCACCGGATGCGCACGGCAGTAGCCCCCTGGCGACGCCTGCGGTCGGTCTCGCGGAACACCCCTAGCAAGATCACCCTTGCCGTCCTGGCTCATACCCCGCGGGCCGCAGATCCAAATCCGGCCGCCGGGTGGCTGCCCCTGGCCGGGCCGGCCAGCGGCCCGGCCAGGGAAGATGGCAGCGCTCCGGCGGGCGTCAGCCGCGCTGGGGTGCCCCGCCCGGCTGGCAGGAACCCAGCTGCGGGTTGCTGATCACCGGGCTGGTCAGGGTGCCGCCGTACCTGGCGACGTCCGGTGTGCCGTACTCCGCGGCGCGGCCGAAGCTGTGGACCGTGTGGCCGGCGATGACGTTGCCGAAGTTCCACACGCAGCTCATGGACCCGTGCGCCAGCGTCCAGAACGGGTAGAAGGCAGGACCGTGCGGTCCCCGCGGGGGCGCCGTGCAGCCGGCCCCGGTCGCCGTGTTGCAGCGGATCTCAGACCCGGCAAGGTCGGTCTCGAACTGTATCCGCGGATAGGGATGGCCACCTGTGAGGGGGCCGGTATAGGCAAACGAGGTCGGGTGGGTGGACGAGCCGTCCGGCCAGTCGGCCACGTAGGAACTCCCGTCGAAGTCGAGATCCCCGTTCTGGAAGATGCCGTCCTGACAGCCGGCCACCGGCCAGCGCACTGTCTGCACGGTGCCGTTGACATCGATCGTGCGCGGGCCTGCCGGGGCGCACGCGGCGTCGGAGAACTCACACAGCGCTCCGCTCGCGGCGTTGTTGGTGGGGCATGCCGCACCGCCCTCGGTCGTGGCGTGGTGGCAGATGCCGGTCGAGGGGTCGCATGGCCCTTCACCGGTCTTTCCGGCCCTCTCGTAGCCGCCGGCACAGGTCTGGGCGGTGTGGGGGTCGGTGAACGTCTGCCCGTTCGCGAACGTCCGGTTGATGGGGAAGGAGTTGGTGACCGAGTTGCAGGGCTCGAAATGCCCGATTTCCTGCTGCATCAGCACGCCGCCTTCGAGTGCCGCCCATGGCACCTGGTTCTGCTGCCGGGCGGTGCTGTACTCGGGGTGGAAATTGAACGGCGTGCCTGTGCAGTTGGTGATGTTGGTGTTCATGAAGCCGTTCTTCGCGCTCGCCACCATGAACCCGGTTCTCCCGGTACTGAGGTCCGTGACGGTTGCTCTCAGCCCCTGGCTGGTGTCGTGGATGCCCGCTGTCACCGTGTCGCCCGGGTTCATCATGAGGGTCTGATGGCTGGGGAACATGGTGCTGACGTCGGCCCGTTGCGGGCCGGGCGGCCCCGCTGGCACGCCGTTCATCTGCAGGAAGGCGAAGTTCACCGGCTCGATGCAGTTGTTGTTGCAGGTAGAGAACCCGAAGGTGCATTCCAGGCTGTCGATGGTCAAAGCGGCGCACCAGTGCCTGGCGTCGCAGCTTATTCCGTCGATGAACGGCTGGAATTTCGGTGGGTAGAACTGCAGCTCAAGGAACGCAGAGCCGGCGTCGGCTGAGTTGGCGATGGTCCCGGTGTTCGTGTCACTGTCTGGCGTGCATGGATTCTGCGGGTATGACCTGGGGTCGCAGACCGGCAGCCCGAACCATGGTGCGGGGCTCAGCTCGCCATAATCGGTGCGCGTCGTGCCCGCTGGGGATGTGGTGGGGCTTCCGGCTGGGTCTTTGGACAGCCGCATGACATAGGTCATCCGGTTGCCGCTGCCCGGGCGGCTGGAGATGAACTTGACGGACGGCTCGTCGTGCCCGATGTAGATGCCATTGTCACGGAACCGGTAAGCGCTCCCGTCCGGCCCGATGGCCAGCGGATCCGTGCAGAGCCCGCCCAGGCCGGCCTTCACGGCCTGATATTTCGGGCTGTGGCCGTTGCAGTCCATCATGCTGACCGGATTCGGCTTCACGCCCGCCGGGTGAGAACTCGCCGCCGAGGCCAGCGTGACCGGTGCCGTCATTCCCGCGGCGACGGTGACGCTGGTGATCGCGGCAATTCTGGCCCATCGACTGCTCATCGCGGCCCTTTCCGGAGACTGTCGGGACACATCACCCCAGCTGACCGTCTTGTCCTGGAGATCTGTTCCGTCTTGTCCTGGAGATCTGTTCCGAGCGCGGACCGGGCGCCGGACAGCCGGGCGGCCGGGCGGCCGGGCATTGAGGTACCCCATCCTGGCCGGGGCTTAGCCCGTGCGGATACTAATTGTTAAAACTCGACCACGATCCGTTACAGGTGGCGCTCCTTCGGGCTGGACTTCCCGCTGCGGGCACCGCGCGGCTCACCCATCGGGGAGCGACTGCGGCACGATCGGGTCGCTGCCCTGGCGGGCACCGTATTCGTAGGCCCCGCGCGTGCTGGACATGGTGATCTCGTGACCCCGCCGGCGCAATGTCAGTTCCACGGCGGCCAGCGCGGCGTGGCTGACCGCACGGGTGCCTCCCGGCGGATCGGCATAAGCCACCGCTACCGCGTCCTCGTCGTGCGCCGTCACTCGCAGGCTGAGCCGGGCTCCCGGCGCGGGAACGGCGGCGGTGAGCTGCCGGGGGTGGGCGTCAACGCCGGCCGTGCGCCCCAGCCCGCCCAGCCGGATCAGCTCACCCCCGAGGCTGAGCGCTCCCATCGCCGTCCAGGGCGAGCGCGCCCGGCCGACCCTGATCCTTGCGAGCACGAGTTCCAGCCAGCCCTCGGGTGCGGAGCCGAAGTCGGCGGCGTGCAGCCACACCCAGGAGTCCGCGTGCTCGGAACCCCAGTTGTGGCCGACTGTCCCCCGCCACCGCGACACGCCGATCTGGTGGCCATCGATGTCGAGCGTGCCGGTGACCAGGCCATCAGGGACGCTCGCCTCCAGCTTGGTGCGCGGCAGCGGGGCGCGGTACAGCACCGCTGGCCGCAATGGCCGCAAGGGCCCCTGCCCGGCGGTGATGGCCAGGTCCCAGTGCGCGCTGCGCTGCCCCAGAACCGCTTCCCCCCGGAACTGCCCCGGCCCGGCGGCGGCCTCCGCTGGGAAGGTGGCGAAGACCTGCTTGATGACGCCCGGCCGCGGGTTCAGATCATGATCGACGACGGTGCACCACAGGGCAGCCGACTCGGGGCCCTGGCGGGGCCGGTGCCGGGTGTGGCGTATCCACAGCGCTCTGGGTGAGGCCGGATCGCGCGCGCTGATGAACCATGACTCGTATCCGGCGGCGCCCATCCGTGGTCAGGCGATCTTGCGGGCGCCGGGGCCGGGGACCGGCGTGACGTCGCGGGCGGATTCCAGGACGTGCCCGGCCTGGCAGGACAGCCGCAACCGCACTGGCTCCCCGCAGTCGCGGTGCTGGAGCACAACCGGTGGGCCGTCCGGGCCGGCCGCGTACCGGTCGCCCCACCCCATCAGCGCGACCAGCACCGGGTACAGGTCCAGGCCCTTGCTGGTGAGCCGGTACTCGTACCGGCGGCGCTGGCCGGCGTCCTGGTAGGGAACCTTGCGCAGCAGGTCTTCCCGCACCAGCCGCGCGAGCCGGTCGCTGAGCACCTGGCGGGGGATCGCGGTGCGGTGCTGCATGTCATCGAACCGGCGCACGCCGTTGAACGCCTCGCGCAGCACCAGGAATGTCGGCCGCTCTCCGATGATCGCCACCGCCGCGCCGATGGCGCAATTGGCCGGGTCGTAGTCGAGCATCCAGGACCGTCCCATGACCACATGCTAAGTCTGGTTGACAGACTCAGCAATCCGGGGAGATGCTGGGTCTGTGAACCGAACTCAGATGGATGAGGCTGCCCGCTCCACCCCCACCAGGATCCGGCGGGCGTCCGGCGCGGACCTGGCAGCGCTCCGCGATTTCTTCGCGAGGCTTTCCCCGCAGACGCGCTACCTGAGATTCTTCGCCCCGATCACGCCGACCCCGGCTGTGCTCGCCCGCCTGTGCGGCGGCACCGGCGGCGCCGACACCATGGTCGCCACCCGGGGTGGCGTCATCATCGGGCACGCCATGGCCGTGGACCGGGCCGGTCCCCTGGGTGAGGCGATGACCGAGATCGGCGTGGTGGTGACCGACCTCTGGCAGGGCAAGGGCGTGGGTTCGGCGCTCATCCGCACCCTGATCGCCCGGGCACAGGCACGCGGAGTCACGTCCCTGACGATGGACGTGCTGCACGGCAACCAGCAGGTGCTCGCCATGATCACGAGCCACTGGCCCACCGCGCGCGCTGGCCATTCCATGGGCTGCACCACCGTCCATGTGCCGCTTCCGCCACGCCAGCAGGAACGGCCTCCCCCAGGACCGGGCGCCCATGTCCCGGCCGTTGCCCCGGCAGCCATCCGCCGGGGCAACAGTCGGCCAATCGCGGTCTCACCGGCGGCAAGCCTCAATCACCGGCCATGCGCGCCCGTCCAGATGCGGTCCCTGGCGGTAGCAGGACGGCTCAGCCAGGGACTGTGATCGTGGCGCCCTGGCCGTCAAACACGCCAGCGGCCTCGTCGTCGAACCAGACGCCGCCTTCAGCGAGATAACGGAAACGCAGCGTGGCGCCCGCAGGGACGGTCACCACGGCGCTGCGAACCCCGTTCCCGCGCTTACGGAGTGGGTGGGCATAGGGATCCCAGCCGTTGAAGTCACCCACCACGGACACGGCCCCGGCTGGCTCCTCCACCGGCAGCGCGAAGGTGACGCGAACGCTGCCGCGGGCGGGCTTGGCTACCTTGATCAATCGACTGCCCCCTTCCGGCGCCCGATGCGCCGTGATCGTGCTTTTTGCCCGGGCTCTTCCCCCGTGACCGATCCTGTTGTCCCGGGCTCTTCCCCCGTGGTCAATCCTGCATCATGATGCGGAACGGCTGTGTGCACCCCATGTCGTGCATGCAAAAAGTGCGTGAACAGGACCTGTTCGCAGCCAGGTACGGTGGGCGTCATGGCAGCTGAGGGCGTGGTCGTCTGGTACAACCCGACCCGGCCGGTGGAACTCCTCGATTGTCTGCGCTCACGCCGTTATCCGGGCCCGTTTGACCGTGTGCAGCCCGGGGGGGCACGATCGTCGGTGGGCGTCGGGACGCCCGAGCTGGCGGCCCGGGAGGGAGCTGATCAGGCGTGAGCATTCTGGGCACCCGGGTGCTGCGGACGGAGGATCCCGGCTTCCTCACCACCGGCGCCGTCTATACCGGCGACGTCGCGGACGCGCGGCTGGCCGGCGCATGTCATGTGTTCTTCGTCCGGTCCCCTGTCGCGCACGCGCGGATCCGCTCCCTCGATGTCAGCGCGGCGCTGGCGGCACCCGGCGTCGTCGCCGCATTCACCGGCGCCGATCTGGCCGACCTCCAGCCGCTGGCCCCGCCGATGCCCGGCATGATCAACGACCGCATGGGCCAGCCGCTGCTCGCCCGCGACGTGGTCCGCTTCGTCGGCGAGCCGGTGGCCGTGATCGTCACCGAGGATCCCTACCAGGGTGAGGACGCCGCCGAACTGGTCGACGCCGACTACGACCTGCTGCCGCCGGTGCTCGACCTCGCCAGCGCCGCCGCGGACGTGCAGTCCACCCTGCTGTTCCCCGACGCGGGAACCAATGTCGCCGCTGCCTTCGGTGACGCCGCAGCGCTCAGAGGGGACCTGTTCGACGGCTGCGACGTGGTCGTCACCCACACCCTCGTCAACCAGCGGGTCGCGCCCGCGCCGATGGAGACCCGCGCGGCGGCCGCCGTCCTGGACGAAGACGGCCGGCTGACGGCGTGGATCCCGAACCAGGGTGCGCAGGGGACCCGCGGTGCACTGGCGGGCATGCTCGGGATCGAGCCGGCCGGCCTGCGTGTCATCACGCCGGACGTGGGCGGGGCGTTCGGCGCCAAATTCGGCGCTGACCCCGAGCACGCGGTGGTGTGCTGGGTGGCGCGGCGGCTGGGCCGTCCCGCCCGGTGGGCCGAGACCCGCAACGAGAACATGGTCGCGATGACGCACGGCCGGGCGCAGCGCCAGACGGTCACGATCGGCGGCAGCAGGGACGGGACCGTGGCCGCCTACCGGCTGGAGATCCTCCAGGACGCCGGGGCTTACCCGCGGTTCGGCGCGTTCCTGCCCGCCCTGACGATCCTGATGGCGCCCGGGCCGTACGCCATCGGGCGCGCCGAGGCGGTGGCCAAGACGGTGGTCACCAACACAACCCCGGTCGGTGCCTACCGCGGAGCGGGCCGCCCCGAGGCCACCGCGGCGGTGGAGCGAGCCATCGACCTTTTTGCCGCCGAGATCGGCATGGAC
>DPMS01000010.1 GCA_003541285.1 Actinomycetota bacterium | reverse complement strand
AGCACCACCGCGATGGCCACGCACACGACGACGAGGACCGTTGCGGCATGGTGCAGGTCCGTTACACCCTGCTGGGAGAGACCCGCGATAACCAGGCCCCCGATGACCACTGCGAGCACCGAGAAGAGCACGGCGATTGCCACGGCGGCGTTGGTCATCCAGCCAAGCGGCCGCGGGCTGGCCGGCCAGCCGGGCCACCGGCCCGGCCGGCCAGCCCGCATGCCACGTATCCGGCCGCTGATCCCGCCCCATGTCCAGCGGCCGGCCGGAGTGCCGCGCGGATGTTCCGGTGCGGCCGTCCCGGTCGTACCTGGCTCACCGGCAGCTTCCTGCCCGGTGCCGCCCGCCTTGGTTGCCAGGCTCCCGGTGCCGTCGGGGTCGCTGGTCACATCGCTCCCCTAGCCGCTGGCGAGCACCGGACCGCCAGCACAGCGAGGTCATCATCCACGGGCCCCCCGTTGCGCGCGTGGACCTCGCCGATCAGCCAGTCAAGCAGCCGGTCCGCCGACCAGTCACCGGCGCTCTCCCCCGCCGGGACGCCGCTCCCGCCGCGCCGGAACGTGTCGATCAGACCGATCAGCCCCTCGCTGTTGAGCCGGTCCGGGCCAGCCCCGACCCGGCCCTCGACCAGCCCATCGGTGTACAGCAGGACCGTCCAGTCCGGTCCGAGCTGGACCTCACCACCGGGCCAGTCCAGGACCGGCAGGATGCCCAGCGGAGGGCAGACCGGAGCATCGAGTTCCGCCAGGCCGCCAGGGGTGATCAGCAGCGGCTGCGGATGACCAGCCAGGTACAGCCTGGCGCAGGTCCGGTCCGGCACCACCGACATCATGCACAGCGTCGCGAAGATCTTCTCGTGATGCCGTTCATGCTCCAGCAGTTCGCCGAGGGTGGCCAGGATCTCGGCTGTCGGCCTGCCCGCCAGCACCATCGTCCGCCAGGCCACGCGCAGGCAGACGCCGAGCGCGGCCTCGTCCGGCCCGCGCCCGCAGACGTCGCCGACCATGGCGTGAACCCAGCCATCGCGGGCCTGCACCACGTCGTAGAAGTCCCCGCCCAGCAGCATCCGGGCGCCACCCGGGCGGTAACGGCTGGTGACCGTGAGCTGCGGGTCGGACAGTACGGGCACCGGCAGCAGCCCGCGTTCGAGCCGGCTGTTCTCCTGTGCGCTGATCCGGGCCTCGTGCAGCAGGCGCTGGGTCTCCTCGGACCGGCGGCGCTCTACCGCGTACCGGATGACCCGGTACAGCAGCAGTCCGCTGACCTGCCCCTTCACGAGGTAGTCCTGCGCTCCCGCCCGCACGGCCGCCTCGCCGAGATGCTCGTCTGCCAGCCCCGTGAGCACCACCACCGCCACCCCGGGAGCATGCTCATTCAGCCAGCGCAGGCCGTCGAGCCCCTGGGAGTCCGGGAGGCCGAGGTCGAGCAGCACGCAGTCGGCGTCCGCCAGCATGGGCTTGGCCTGTGTGAGCGACCCGGCGTGCTGGAGGCTTACCTGGGCTGACGCCTCCGACAGGAGCTCGCGGACCAGCAGCGCATCCCCATCGTCATCCTCGACGAGCACGATGCGGGGCCGGGCAGGTCCGTTTTGTGACTTCCCGGCCACGGAAAGGTCCTCAGCTACCATGTCACCTTGCCCACGGATCCGCGTCCCGGATAACCCTCGTGGCCTCCATAAGAGATCCCAGCGTACATTTCGGCACCTTCCACCATGAACGCATATCGCGCCGGGGTCACGCCCCGTTGCCGGCGGAGTTCCCAGGACTCTGCCCGCCGACCGGGGTCACGTGAGCCGCAGCCCGCTGCCGCAGGGAAGTGACGACGCCGGTGATGTGGGACATGACCGGTCCCCTGGGCTCACGAGCCCGCTGCTGCGCCCGCGGATGCTGACCGCAGGGCCTGCCACACCCGCCGGGGGGACGCGGGCATGTCGATGTGCCGCACGCCGAGGTGGGCGAGCGCGTCGACGATCGCGTTCTGCACGGCCGGCGTCGCGCCGATCGTGCCTGCCTCCCCGATCCCCTTGGCCCCGAGCGGGTTGTAGCTGGTCGGCGTCGCCATGTCGGCCAGCTCGAAGCTGGGGACCTCCGTCGCCGACAGGATGGAATAGTCGGCGAAACTGGCGGTCAGCGGGTTGCCGTCGGCATCGTAGATGACTTCCTCGCACAGCGCCTGGGCTGCGCCCTGGGCAATGCCGCCGTGCCGCTGGCCTTCCGCCAGCAGCGGGTTGACCACCGTGCCGGCGTCGTCCACGGTGACCATCCGCCGCAGCACAGCCTTGCCGGTCTCGGTGTCCACCTCGGCGACTGCCACATGCGCACCGAACGGGAAGGTCGGGCCGGGCGCCTTGAAAACCGCACGCACGAACAGCCGTTCCCCCTCGGCGAGCGTGGCCAGCGGCACCGATGCCCGCGGGTCACCCACCACGGTGAAGGCGCTGCGTGCGGTGTCGAAGACCAGGTCGGCAGGGCTGGCCTCCAGTTCGGCCGCCGCCCGCTGCCGGGCCAGCTCGATCAGCTCCTGCGACGCCTGCCGGACAGCCGCCCCGCCCTGCTGGAGGCTGCGCGAGCCGCCGGTGCCGCCGCCCTCCGGGATCAGGTCGGTGTCCCCCCACCTGACCGTGATCTTCCCGACACCGATGCCGAGCTCGTCGCTGGCAAGCATCGCCCACACGGTGGCGTGGCCCTGCCCGTGCGGGGAGGTCCCGGTCAGGATCGTGGCGCTGCCATCGGGGTGTACCTCCACCGTGGCGTTCTCGCGCGGTCCGCCCGCCTCCATCCCCGGCCCGGTGATCTCCACATAGCAGGACAAGCCGATCCCGAGCTGGACGACATCACCGGCCGCGCGCCGTTTCGCCTGCTCTTCCCGCAGGCTGTGGTAGCCGGCCGCGGCCAGCGCTGTGTCCAGCGCCACCGCGTAGTCGCCGCTGTCATACACCGCACCGAACGCGGTCGTATGCGGCTCGGTGAACCTGGGCAGCAGGTTCTTGCGGCGCACGCCGGCCGGGTCCATGCCGATCTCGGCGGCGAAGAGGTCGATGGCGCGCTCCACCGCAGCCGTCGCCTCGGGCCGGCCCGCACCGCGGTAGGCGCCGACTGGCGTGGTGTTGGTTACCACGGTCTTCGCCACCGCCTCGGCGCGGCCGATCGCGTACGGCCCGGGCGCCATCATGATCGTGAGGGCCGGCAGGAAGGCGCCGAATCTGGGGTAGGCGCCGGCATCCTGGAGGATCTCCAGCCGGTAGGCCGTCACGGTCCCGTCCCGGCTGCCGCCGATCGTGACCGTCTGCCGCTGCGCGCGGCCGTGTGTCATCGCGACCAGGTTCTCGTTGCGGGTCTCGGCCCAGCGCGCGGGACGGCCCAGCCGCCGGGCCACCCAGCACACCACCGCGTGCTCCGGGTCAGCACCGAACTTGGCCCCGAACGCGCCGCCCACGTCCGGGGTGATGACCCGGATACTGGCCGGATCGAGCCCGAGCATGCCGGCCAGTGCGCCGCGCGTACCCTGCGCACCCTGGTTCGGGATCCACGCCGTCAGCCGGCCGTCCTCGCCCCAGACGGCGGCCGCCGCGCGGGTCTCCATCGGCGCGGGCGCGACCCGCTGGTTGACGATGGTGCGGGTGACCACCACGTCGCACCCGTCGAACAGGTCTGCCTTGAGCGCGGCGGCATCGCCGAAGGCGGCGGCGACGTTGGTTCCGGCGTCGGGGAACAGCACACTGGACTGGCCGCCCGCGGCGGCCTCGGCCAGGTCGACCACCGGCGGCAGGAGGTCATAGTCGGTGTCCACCAGTTCCGCCGCGTCCTCGCTCTGGTATGGGTCCTCGGTGACGACCACGGCCACCGGCTCGCCGACGAAGCGGACCACGTCGCGGGCGAGCAGCGGCTGGCCCATGCGGTCGTTGATCATGCCGGGCATCGGCGGGGCCAGCGGCTGAAGACCGGCCAGGTCGGCACCCGTGAACACGGCGGCGACGCCGGGCGCAGATAGCGCGGCACTGACATCGAGGGAGCGGATCCGCGCGTGCGCGACGGGGGACCGGACGAAGTACACGTGACAGGCCCCGGCTAGCCGCCCGTCCGCGACGTCACTGGTATAGACGCCGCCAGTGGTAAGGAAGGCAGGATCCTCCGTCCGCAGGACCCGGGTACCCAGAATGCTCACGCCCGATCAGCTCCCTCCCGGCCGCCTGCCCCGGCCGCGCGACAGCCGGTGCAGTCCTGACTGAGGGCCGGGTTATGCGGCCTGCCCGGCCACTTTGTGGTGATAGTAACCGGCCTGGTATCCGGCGGCGGGATAGGGCGGGGCTTGCCGGGACGCGTACGCAGAAGGACCTTTGACCCTGTACCACCGGCTGGGCCAGGCATAACCATGCGGGGAGGGCCGCCGGACAGGAGCCGGCCTGGCTTTTGGTCGCGGGAGGACATCAGGGGGTCGCGGTGAGCAGCATGGGAAAGACCGCGGAAGCGGATGTGGCCTACATCGGCACAGGGGATACCCTGCGGCAGGCGGGCCACCGGATGAGCGAACTCGGGGTTGCGGTGCTTCCGGTGTGCGGCGAAGACGGCAGGCATGCGGGGATCGTCACCCGGGACATGGTCGTCGAGAGCATTGCCGCGGGCGGGGACCCGAAGACCGTGACTGTGGGAGAGGTCGCCTCTCATGCGCAGGTCCCCTCCCGCCCGGCCAGGTGGCAGGGAATAGGACTGCGCATAGGCGAACTCGCCGACGCCGTCCGGGATGCCGCAGGCGTCGTTTCCAGGCTCGGTGCCGCCGCGGCCATACGAACGTCTGCGCGATCGCTATCAATGCAGGCGGCGCAGCGCTATGGCTGCCGCGCAGCGTGACTACTACGAGGTGCCCGGCGTCCCCCGCGACGCGAGGCCCGGATCGCGCGCTGGCCAGGGCACCGTCGAGAACATGGCCCACACGACTTTTCCCAGGTCGCCGAGAACGTAGCCCCAGTTGTCACTGACCGTGCCGACGACGTCCAGGCCGCGGCCGGTCTCGGCGAAGGGACCGGGCTCCTTCGGAATCGGGGGCATCCGGCTGGGGTCGGCGACAGCGCACAGCACACACGGCCCGGGCTGGAGCAATCCGAGCCGGATGGCCCGTCGGGACCCGGCCTGGCTGGGCCCCGGCAGGGCGTGACGCAACGCATTGGTGAGCAGTTCCGACAC
>DPMS01000263.1 GCA_003541285.1 Actinomycetota bacterium | reverse complement strand
TGCCGTGCCGTGTTCTGCCGTCTCGGGCCCGGTCGTCTCGGGCCCGGTCGCGGCGGTCGGCACTACCGCATCTGGCTGGATCGCGGGTGGCTCGGCAGGGTAGGGCCACTCCCTGGCCCCGGCAGCTTCTTCCGCCGCTGGGCCGGGGGCAGCGACGTCGTCCGCCAGCAGCACCGGGGCCTCGGGGGCCGCGCTGCCCTGCGGCGGCGCTGCGACTGGCGCGGCCGCAAGGCCAGTGTGGTACGACAGGCCGTCCGCCCGGATGGTGCCACGTTCAAGGCGCGAGAAGCGGTCCGTGCGGTTGCCAACTCCGTGGCCGGTACCCAGCCCGCCGCGGACCGCGTGGACGGGGATTCCCACCACACACCGCAGCACCGTAGCGGGCTGACCGGCCGCCAGTCGGTCCGTCCCGTGCGCGGTGGTGACCTCTGCCCAGGCAGTCCCGCTCACGGTGACCGCGAGCCCGGCGCCTACCGGACCGACCGCGATGACCGCTGGTCCCGGTTGCCCCTCGTGGCCACCTCCCCAGGTCTCATCGCTCTCGACCAGATCCTCGACGGCGTCGGCAAAACGGCGGCCGTCACCACCGCCCTCGCTGATCTTGGCCAGCACATCCAGGAGCTTCTCAACCAGGCCCCGCTCATCGATGGCGCTGAGCAGGATCAGGTCCCCCTGTCGCGCGAGCACCCCGTCACCGGGTACTGACCAGAGCCCTTGCCGGCCAACGCTCTCGTTCACCCAGCCTCCCCCACGGAATGGCCAATCTCACGTGTGCATGCCGCATAGGTCGCGGACCCGGGCGCACGCAGCAGCCCGGAACTGAAAGAAGGATCCCTGTCAAAGATGGGAGACACGACAGGACCTCCTCTGGGGTCAGGACGGACCATGAGGATTGGCGAATACCCCAATGTAGCTGGCACACCGTGATCTTGGGCTCGTCGCCGGCAGCGGAATTCCGTGCCGGTGAGGATTACCCCAGCGAGTGAGCACCTGCCGCTGCGGTGGGCAGAGAGTGCGCAAGGTGATCCGGGCTCATGGAGGATCTGGATGTCGACAGGGACAAGCTGCGTGGCGGCCGCTATCTTGACAGACCCGCGCCCTGGCCGGATGAACCACCGAGCGGCGCTGGCACGGCGCGCTCATGGCGTGACGATCGCGAAGTTGGGGTCGGGTGCGTCCAGTGCGGTGAGCAGGCGTCTGAGTGCGGATGTGTCGCCCTCGATCTGGACTCCGGCAGCGGCAAGTTGCCCGGGGGCCGTCTCGCCGGCGGCGAGGCTGGCGAGCGCCGCGGCCGGGAGGTGGACGATGGCGTCAGCGGGCGTGGCCTGGGGGGCGGTGGAGTAGCTGAGGGCGCCGTTGCGGAGCATGACCCGGTAGCTGGTTGCGGTGCCGGTGAGGTCCCAGTCGATGGTCACCCGCTCGTTCCAGCTGCGCGGGCCGTCGACCCGGATTGC
Source organism: Actinomycetota bacterium (assembly GCA_003541285.1). GTDB lineage: Bacteria > Actinomycetota > Actinomycetes > Streptosporangiales > Streptosporangiaceae > UBA9676. The sequence continues at coordinate 5,699 of DPMS01000263.1, read as the reverse complement.
CAGGGCGTCGAAGAACTGCCCGGGCGTGAGCTGGGCGAGAAGGTCGGGAGACGCGGTGGCGGCCGGTGTGCCGAAGCCGCCGTGGCGCAGTTCGTACGCACCGGAGAGGTAGGCGCACCGCCATGTTCCGTTCTCCGCGCCGTAGCCGAGCTGCTCGTAGGTGTCGGCCAGCAGTTCGCGCGCCGCTTCATGGTCTGGCTGGGCGAACACCACGTGGTTGAGGACCTCGGCCACCCACCGCAAGTCCCCGGCCTCATACGATGACCGTGCCTTGGCGACCACGGTGTCCGCGCCGCCCATGAAGTCGACGTACCGGCGGGCAGCCTCGGCTGGCGGGTGGGGCCACAGGTGCGCGGGGTTGCCGTCGTACCAGCCCATATAGCGCTGGTAGATCGCCTTGACGTTGTGGCTCACCGAGCCGTAGTAGCCGCGCGCGTGCCAGGCGTTCTCAAGCGCCGGTGGCAGCACCATCACCTCGGCGATCTCCGGGCCGGTCAGGCCCTTGTTGAGCATGCGCAGGGTCTGGTCGTGCAGGTACGCGTAGAGGTCGCGCTGCAGTCCCAGGAACTCCACGGCGCGCTCACGTCCCCAGGTGGGCCAGTGGTGCGAGGCGAACACGACCTCCAGGTCTGCGCCGAACAGATCGATCGCCTCGTTCAGGTAGCCCGCCCAGGCGTGCGGGTCGCGGACCAGGGCGCCGCGGATCGTCAGGATGTTGTGCAGCACGTGCGTGGCGTTCTCGGCAATGCACAGCGCGTGCAGGTCAGGAAAATACAGGTGCATCTCGGCGGGCGCCTCGCTGCCGGGGGCCATCTGGAAGATCATCCGGACGCCGTCGACCACCTCCTCCTGGCCGGTGGTGGTGATCTCGACGTTCGGGGGAACAAGACCCACGGCGCCGGTCGAGGTGGTCTGGCCCAGCCCGGCGCCGACCTGCCCGAGCGTGCCCCGTGCCAGGGCTGCGCCGTACATGTAACCGGCCCGGCGGGCCATCGCCGTCCCGGCGTAGACGTTCTCGCTGATCGCGTGCCGCGTGAAACCTTCCGGCGCGAGAACGGGCACGCTACTGGCAGCAACGTCCGCCGGCGAAAGGACCCCCCGGACACAGCCGAAATGGTCAGCGTGGCTGTGCGTGTATACCACCCCGGTTACGGGACGGTCGCCGCGGTGCTGGCGGAAGAGGGCAAGAGCAGCCGCAGCTGTCTCAGCCGAGATGAGCGGGTCGATGACGATGACGCCGCGTTCCCCCTCAACGAAGGTGACATTCGACAGGTCCAGGCCGCGGACCTGGCAGATCCCAGGCACCACCTCGAACAGCCCCTGAATCGCGGTGAGACCGGACTGGCGCCAAAGGCTCGGGTTGACAGTTGGCGGTGCCTCCCCGGTGAGGAACGCGTACGAGTCGCTGTCCCAGACCACACGGCCATCAGCTGCGTGCACCACCCCAGGGTCGAGAGCGCCAAGGAAACCGCGGCGGGCATCCTCGAAGTCCTGCTCGTCGTGCCACGGCAGCGACTTCATCAGCTGTTCGTGCTGCGCGGTGACCGACTCGCTAGCAGGCTTCTGGGTGGTGTCCATCAGCGTTCCTCCTCAACGCGGCCCGGAGCGTCACCGTGTGGATGATTGGCGTGGGTGCGACCGTTGCGGACCGGTGCTCCCTCACTCCTATCCGAGATAGCCGCCGCGGTCTTCGCCTAAATCGGGTGATGTGACCCGGGACGGCGGCAGGGGGCACGCTGAACAGGCATTCGCAGGCGGGACCCCATCCGGCTTCTCGNNTGCCGTAGTGCTGGCCGGTGCCGGGCTGGATCTCGTGGCGGCCTGAGCTCATAGGCTCGGGATGCAGGGGCAGGAGGGAGCGTCTGGTGGGCGAGGGCCGGCTGCGGGGGCTTTGGGCTCCCCAGGCGCGGGCGCTGACCGTGGGTCTGGTCCTGACCGTTACCTTCGTCGCGTCGGAGGCGCTGGCGGTAGTGACGGTGATGCCGGTTGCCGCCCGTGATCTTGGTGGGCTGCGCCTGTACGGCTGGGTGTTCAGCGCGTTCATGCTGGGCAGCGTGGTCGGCATTGTGGTGGCTGGCCGGGAGGCCGACCGGCGGGGGCCCGCGATCCCGTTCATGGCCGGGCTGGCGCTGTTCGGATCCGGGCTGGCGGTCGCGGGCCTGGCGCCCTCGATGGGGGTACTGGTCGCGGGCCGGGTGCTGCAGGGGGTGGGCGCTGGTGCGATCCCGTCGGTGGCCTACGCTGCGATCGGCCGCAGCCTGCCTGGCCCGCTGCGGGCCCGGATGATGGCGGTGCTGTCCACCGCGTGGGTGGCGCCGGGGCTGGCAGGGCCGGCGCNNCGGGGCCGGGGCCGGGGCCGGCGCTGGGCTGATCGTGGCGGGTGGGATCATCGGGTTGCCCGCCCTGCGCCGGCTGGTGCCAGCCGGCACCTTGACTGCGCGGCCTGGGCTGCCAGCGGTGATTCTCAGCCGCGGGCTGCTGACGTTCGCGTTCTTCGGCGCTGACGCTTACGTGACCCTGGCGATCACGGCGGTCCGTCACCGCAGCCCGCTGGTGGCTGGTGTCGCCGTCACCGGCGCCACGCTGGCCTGGACCGCTGGCGCCTGGGCGCAAGCCCGGCTCGGTGATGCCTGGGAAGGACGCCGCCTTGTCCGCGCCGGGCTGGTGATCGTCCTGGCCGGCATTGCCGGGATGGCCGGGGCGCTGCAGCCGGGCGTGCCGGTGGCAGTGGGCCTGGCGGCCTGGACCGTTGCGGGTCTGGGCATGGGGCTGGCGTATGCGCCGACCTCGCTGATGATGCTGCGGGAGGCACCGCCTGGGCGGGAAGGATGGGCATCGGCGTCACTGAACCTGGCCGATGTGCTCGGCACCGCGATCGGCATCGGCGTGGGCGGCGCGGCAGTGGCGGCCGGCGCGGGCGGCAAGGCGCTGGCGCTGGCGGCGGCCTGCACGCCGCGCTATTGCATGGCCGATCCGGTGCTGGGCGGCGCCCAGGCGGTCGCCGAGAGCTGGCGCAACCTGACCGCGGTCGGCGCCACGCCGCTCGCCATCACCGACAACATGAATTTCGGCAACCCGGAAAAGCCCGAGATCATGGGCCAGTTCGCCGNNCGCCGCCGCCGCCGTAGTGGCTGTCGCGGCGCTGGCACTCACCCACCGGCTACCGGCTGGCACCAGCACGTCCACCGCCAGCGCCACAGAAGGCGTGCCCGCCCGTACGCCGGAGTAGGAGCACGGCCGTCATGCTCCCGGCCAAACGGATCGGCGGGTACGTGCCCGTTGGCTCTGAGATGCTGGTGGCATGAGTGAAGCAGGTGCGCTGGCTGATCTTGATCGCGCGATCGCCGCCACGGAGGCGGTCGTGGCCGGCATCGGGGCCGGCCAGTGGTCGGCGCCAACGCCGTGTACCGAACTGGATGTCCGCGGAGTGCTGGACCATCTGGTGTCGGGCAACCTGCTGTTTGCCGCGATCATCCGGGGTGAGCCGCTGCCGGACCGCAGTGCGGACCACCTTGGCGCTGATCCGCTGGCAGCCTTCCAGCGGGCTGGCAGGGATCTGCGCGAGGCGTTCGCCAGGCCCGGCGTTCTGGAGCTGGTGTACACCGCCCCGTTCGGGACCGGGCCCGGCGCAGTCCTGCTTGGCGCCCGTATCGTCGAGATCCTGGTCCACGGGTGGGATCTGGCGCGGGCTACCGGGCAGCCAGCGGATTTCCCGGACGATGTTGCCGCCCGGGCACTTGCCGCGACCAGGAAGCAGCTCACGTCACGGCCGGAAGGCCCTGGCGCCCCCTTCGCCGCCGAAGTACAGGTCCCCGAGGACGCCAGGGCTGTCGATCGCCTGGCTGGCTTTCTCGGCCGGCCGGTATGAACGGCGGAACTCATAGACGATTTCCCTGGCCGGGGATGGCACCGGAACTGCAGGAGTTCACCCCTGGTACTGGTGCCGCCGCGATCGTTGCTGGAGGATAGGGGCAGAAGGGGCACAAACTGTCGCATGTAAGTTCTTCATAGACGGAAGGCTTGATGTCAACGCCGCTGCCGAAGCGCGCAAACGACCTGTTCATCAGCTACGGCCACGCTGACCGGGCAATTGCCGAGCCGGTGGTCGATTGGCTGGGCAGATCGGCAGGCCTGAGATTGTGGTATGACGCCAGCAGTGGCAGCGCGGCCCAACGGACGACAGACCTGTTAAGCCGTGGGATCGAATCAGCTCGGGGTGCCCTGTTCTTCATCTCCCCGAATTGGGGTTCTTCGACCTGGTGCAAGGATGAGCACGAAGTCGCGCTGACCCAGCGCCGCAGTAACGAGGAATTCCTTGTGGTAGCGGCCCAGATCGCCGAGGTCGAGATTCCGACGTGGTTCCAGACATCGCAGGTACTTGATCTACGGCAATTTGACCTGCTGTCCGCGTCAGCCCTGCTCCGATCATTGACACCAAATCCGCCCCTGCGAGTCGACAATGACCAGGATGTGTATTATTCGGGGCCTTGGAGTAACAGGAGCGATGCTGCAAAGAAAGCCTTGCGTATTTTGCATCAAATGGGCTGGCGTCTCGTGGGCGACTCCCAGGACCATCCACAATTTGTGGATTCAGTGCAGCGGATAACTGCTATCATCCAGTCCTCCCGGGGCCTGGTTGCCGTTCTGCCGTTCAGAGCTGGGAACGAGCCATATCACACTTCGCCTTGGGTGCTCGATGAGGTGCGCATCGCCCGGGGGCTCGACCGGCCTTACATCCTCATGGCGGAGCAGGGTGTCAGGGTACCGCAGGAGCTGGCTTCCTGCGCTTATGAGGGCCGTGTCCTGTCACTTTCAGACGACGGCCTCGACAGACATTTCCACAGCACGCTCCAGGCTTTCGACGACACGCTCGGCCACGTTCCACTCTCCACCGCAGGAACCTACTCATTTTTTGCTGCATCCCTGCTCGGGGATGCGATGGAGAGCGATGCCCTGGTATCCGTGGTTGAGGGCATTACCAATATGACCTGCGTGCAGGGGCGGGATCTGACCGGACAGCACGCCCAGGAAGCAATAGTAGAGCAGATACGTGGTGCTGCCTTCGTGATTGCCGATGTCACCGACGATAACCGCAACGCTCTCATTGAGTCGGGTGCCGCTCGCGGGGCAGGTGTGCCATTGCATCTGATATGCCGCCTGCCGGCGAACGGCAACCGCAAGACCCGGTTCATGCTTCAGGACCTGGAGATCAACTGGTATAGCAGCTCGCTTGAGCGGATCGGCACCGTTTACCGGATCGCCCGGAGGTATCGCCGGCGGGTTCTTACGCCGACGACCGATCCGTAAGGCCACGGGAGGCGCCCATGCCCACTGCCGGCTCCAGCACGCCGATCCTGTTTCTGCACGGTTACTGGCACGGAAGCTGGTGCTGGGCCGAGGTTCTTGCCCGGCTGACTGGTGCAGGTACCCGGGCCCTCGCTGTCGATCTGGCCGGGCACGGCCTGCGCGCCCGTCACCCGGCGGCCGTCACCCGGCGGCCGTTCGACGCCAGCCTGCTGGCCACCGGGGCCTCTCCGGTGGCGGACGTCGACCTCGACCAGGCCGGTGAGCTGCTCTTGTCTCAGCTGGAACAGCTCGGCGCCGGGGACCCGGTGGTCGTCGTGGCGCACAGCATGGGTGGCGTCGTCCTGACCCGGGCCGCACAGCTGGCCCCCGGGCTGGTGGCTCACGCGGTCTAC
>DPMS01000538.1 GCA_003541285.1 Actinomycetota bacterium | reverse complement strand
GGCATGCCCGCCGCTGAGCTGCCACGCGCCTAACCGGTACACCACCGTCCCGGGCCAGCCAGCTTGCCGCCAGATCATGAACGGCGTGGCCGCGACCGATTCGATCTCCACGCCGCGGGCGTTCTGGTGCTCGAGGAGCCTGCCGTTGCGCTGGGGAAGGTGACGCAGACCGCGGCAAGCACCACCGCCGTGGCGGCCAGCCCGCGGCGCCACTGGCCGGGGGCCATCCCGGCCAGCAGCGTCACCGGCCATACCTTGACCGCCGCCCTGGCCCCGATCAGGGCGCCGCGGGCGCCGCCACGGCTGGTCAGGCACAAGGCAGCGACCGACAGCGCGACCGGGACCATATCGAACCTGGTGACGGTGACCACGCCGAGCAGCGGCACCCCGCACACCCAGTACCAGGCTCCGGCCAGTGACCCGCCGCGCCGGGCCGGCGAGCACAGCATGAGGGTGATGGCCAGGTCGCAGCCGATGGCTAGGAACACGAAGCTGTCCACGTAGCTGCCTGGCAGGCGGCCGGGCAGCCAGAAGACCAGGGCTGCGCCCGGCGGATACTGCCACATCGGGTCGGCCACCGGAAAACTGCCGTGGGACAAACAGCACGCATACCACCGCTGGTAGATACCGACGTCGCCGCTCGTGCCCGGCGCCGTGACGAGCAGGTAAAGGACCGTCCGCGTCGCGAGCCATACCGCCCACAGCGCAGGCGACGGGATGCTTTTACGCCATGTCATCAAATCGCTGCGCCCCCGCCGGGCACCCAGCCCGGCGAGCAGCCGCACCTCATGACCGGCCCGTCGCCGCCAGAGACCGGCAGTGGCAGCGTGGTGATTGGAGGAGGTCACCGGCGGGACCTGCTCACGCGTCGCGCAGCGGGAGCACGAGCCCGCCGACCAGCAGCGCCGCTGCGGCCCAGGCGGCCAGGACGCCGAAACCGGCCCACGGGCTGATGGGCAGGCTGGAAAGACCGTTGGTGGCCTGGATGGCGAGCCCGGCGGTCATCGGCCCGATCTTCTGGAGGTAGCGCTGCCAGGTTGGGTCGCTGACCGCGCTAACGACGATGGGGAAGGGTACAGCAGGCGAGGGCTGTCCCGATGGCCACCGCGGAGTCCCGGACGGCGGTTAGCTGCCGGGCAAGGCGGCGAGCAGCAACGCGGCCAGCCCGGCCGACGGCAGAGCGTCCACCTCGCGCCCCAAGACAACCGAGGGCCGGGTATCCCCGGACGCGAACAGGATCTGCACGAAATCGTGATCGCGGAGACCAGTACCCGGTCCTCATCACGGACCGTTCCAGGATCACCGGGTCATCAGTGCCCGCCAGCCCTATCTCACCCACGTGGACGGCATCGTGCCCAGCCGCCTTCAGGTGAGCGCAGACCTGGCAGGAGACATTCTCATCCAGCAAGAACCTCATGCCGGCGAGGTGACAGGCAGGTGATACTCACCCACCGAGAAGGCAGCATAGGCGGTGAGCACGGAAGTAACTGCCATCGCGTGGCGGCCGGTGCCCGTCCTCGCCGGATCCAGTCGCTCAAGACGACGGTCGAGCCACGGTCAAACGATCTTGGCCATGATCGCCAAGCCTGCAGATCACGGCTCTGACCTGCGGTTCTGGGTGGAGCTGAGGGGATTTGAACCCCTGGCCCCCTCGATGCGAAGAAGGTGGTTCCTGTTCATCCGGAGAGCCGGATGGTGCTGAAGACGAAGCCTGGCGTTCGCGACTGGTGTGGCTTAGAGAGGTCCTCGGTTGGAGCGTTGTAGGGCGGTGGTTCGATGGCGAGCACGATGACGTTTCCCTCGCGGAAGTTGTTCTCCCGTGCCCAGGTGGTGAGGGCCTGGACGATGTCGGCGAGATGGCTGGCACAGGCTTCGGCGTCTTTGCAGAGCCGGCCTTGTGTGCCGTGACCTGCGTCTAACCGGGCTTGGAAACGGGATGGGCGGCGGCATGCCTGGTCGGCCTGGCAGATACCGGACCGCGTGCACGCCAGTAGGCACGTCATGAGAGTCCCCTGAAAATGACTGGTGAGGGCGGCGGGGGTCAAGGGCGTGCCCGCGCAGCCTGAGCGGAGCGGGCACGCCCTTGGTCATCAGCCGATAGTTGTGTTCAGGAACGTGACGGCTGCCGCGCAGGCAGCGGCGCCTGCCAGGACGGCCCCGGCGGGCCGCCTGGATGCGAAGTAGGCCAGGATTCCTGCACCGGTGCCGACCAGCAGTGCGAAGGCAAAGATGACCGCCGCCCGGAGCGTGAGCAGGGGGCCACGCCGGCCCGGTCGTTACTGTGTGGGTATTCGACTGGACGTCATCAGGGGGTTCACAGCCCCCGCCGGTAGGTCCTAGAGTCATACGAGGTCGTTCCCTTCTGTGAGGTGCGGCCGCATGTGAAGAGGTGACGGTCCCTGCAGCAACAGGGGCCGTTGCCATTTGCAGGCAACGGCATCTGGCCCGGAGGTAAGGTGGGCCGGCCGTCAGGGCCATACTGGCGTTACGGCGACTTGTTCGCCACAAAAAGCCCAAATTTTATTAAGCGGCTTCGTAGAAAGTAGCGGCATAATTACTCTGGGTCCCCACCCTTCCCGGGTATTCAGGTTCCCTGCGACTGTGTCCAGGGCTGTGCCCAGCGGAAACGTCAGTATCGCCTGATGCGTCCCTATATAGCCAAGAGACGCACGAGCCGCCCAGATTTGCAGCAACCCCGATGATCCTCAGTAGCTGGTTCTGTGTCGATTTCGATGCAAGTTGCAGAACGGCTGAAAGTGCAAACGAATGCACCGATTAACCCTCGTGCACGTGCAATGGATTGCTTGCAAATGCACATGCAGACGCCCTTTTGATGTCCCTGGGGCATGCTGCCGGTCTGCCGCCCTGCGGGGTGCCAGAAGTCGGCCCGGCCTGTGACCTGCGGCGACGGTCGAGGGCGGGCGTAGGGCATCATGATCAGCCGTCCCTACGGCTGCTCTACCTGATCTTCCTCCGGCTCTGGCTGGCTGGTCCTGCTCAGTCGTTCGTCCGCGTCCAAGAACGCCGAACTGCTGGTGCTGCGCCACGAGGTCGCCGTGCTGCGCCGCGCCAATCCCCGTCCCCGGCTGGACTGGGCCGACCGCGCCGTCCTCGCCGCACTGATCCGGCTCCTGCCCGGAAAGCCGCGCCTGCACCGGCTCGTCACCCCGGCACCATCCTGCGGTGGCACCGCCGCCTGGTCACCCGGAAATGGACCTATCCACACCGGACGGGCCGACCGCCGGTCAGCACCGAGATCGCCACGCTGATCGAACGGCTCGCCACCGAGAACGAGCCAGGCTCAGCCAGCGCCAAGAGGACGGAATGACGTCGGCGGGCGACGGCCGCCTCAATGATGACGGCCGGCGGGATGTCAGCTCAGCGAGATCAAGACCTGATAGCCGGTGCCTCCTCGATCCTGCGGGATCTCACCCGCGTGTTCCCCCGGCGAGGGGACGCGGGACCGGGCGCCGATACCTATTGTCGCCATCACGGCGGGGCCCACAGCGCCGGGAGCTGACCGTCTGGCCCCGCGCCGGCGGAGGTGGGCCGTGACAGCAAACGAGCTGGTACCGGGCAGCACCGCCAGCCGACCGCTCGCGGCGTTCATCGACGCCACCCAGCACGCGGTACAAGAGGTGCTGGACGTCGCTGAGCCGCAGGCAGGTTACTTGGCAATTGCGCGTCTGAGCGGGCATCTTGCCGCGATGTGGCGGGCGGTGTACCCCAGCGCAGACGGCCAGTCTGGTGCGGACGGGCCTCTTCGTGCCGTGTGCCTCAGCCGCGCCCGCGAGGTTGAGCGGACACTACGGCTGCTCGAATGCCAGTTGTCCGGCGCAGCATTTGCTGTCGGCCGCCCGGTGACTTCCGTGCCCACGTTGCTGGCGCAGCAACTCGCCAGTTACCGGTCAGCAGAACAGGCACTCGTCACCGCCGTAGAAGACCAGCTGGCCATCGATGGCCGCGAAAAGCTGGCCCGGGAATACGGGCACGCGCTCAGGCGTGCGCCCACCCGCCCGCACCCATGGTGCCCCCGCTCCGGGCCGCTGTGCCACCTCGCGTTCTGGCTGCGCAGCCGCTGGGACCGGTTGCTCGACACCGTCGACGCACGGCCCGGCGCGGGCCGCGACTTCCCTGTGCAGTTGCCTCACGGATGCAAGGGATGACAGATACTTTCAGCGACTGGTAGGCGCTGGTTGCCGCCCAGCTTGCGTTCTTCCCCACCGTAATCACCGCCATTGCCGGGCGGATACAGCCCTCAGCGCTGTGCTCAGGCTGGACGGCCCGCAGCTGAGTGATCCCGGTTCCGGGAAGAACCCTTCGGGCAAAGTGGCTGTCCCGGCGTGACGGTGAACGTCATCCCGTCCAGCGCCAGCACCGGCCCGAACCGCTTGCACAGGCCGCTCACCTCGATGGCTGCGTTCACACACATACTCCCTCGTCCTTCACGGCGGACTGGTTGCGACCTCGTTGTATGGCAAGACCGGTCAGACGGCCGTCACAGACTTTGTGACCGCCGTGTGACCACTTGCCCGGCATCCACGGCCCCCCGAGAAAAGGGGCCAGGCGCATAACCGGGTAATCGTGAGAGCCACCAGCAAAGCGCTTTGCACGAACGTCCGGCGCACCGAGTCGGCAGGGGGTGATGGCAGCTTGTGAAC
>DPMS01000545.1 GCA_003541285.1 Actinomycetota bacterium | reverse complement strand
CGCACGAAGGCGAGTTTCGCCTTCCCATCCGCCGGGAACGGTCCCGCCCGCACCGCCGGGCTGAGCAAGACCAGCGGGCGCGGGTCACGGTCGGCGGGGAAGTCGGCCCACGCGTGCAAGTATCGCTGCACCTGCTCCCGTTGCTGCTGGCCGGCTGCGCTCACACTGCAACGTTAAGGTCTCCTGCCGCGGATCGGGGCGGGCATCACCAGCCTTGAGGCGCCCGGCGTTCCAGGCCACGCGGACTGTGCCAGCCAGCCGGATCAGGTCAGGTTTGGTGAGCGGCGGCAGCCGGCGCTTGCCCGGGGCCGTTGGGGAACAGTTCGGCGACCCGGTGTTCGGTGAGGCGGGCGAGGTTGGCTCGGGCGGCTTCGAGCTTGCGCCGCAGGTCGCCTCGTTCGCGGGCGAGCTGGTTGCGTTCGGCGAGGAGGTGCTCGTTGTCGGCGTGGAGGCGGTCGCGTTCGTCGGCGAGCCAGGTGCCGTCGGGCTGGCGGAGCTGGCCGAGGAGACCGGCGGCGAGGCGGCGCTGGGCGGTGAGCTCACGCTGAAGGTCGCGGGCGTGCTGCTCGGCGTTGAGGGCCCGTTCCCGCCAGGAGGCTTCCTGCTGGGCGGTGGCGGCGGGGATGCTGCCGGCGGTGCGGGCCTGGGTTCTGGCCTGGGCGGCGGTGAGGATGGCGCGGGCCTGGTCGTTTTCGTAGATGAAGGAGCGGGAGACCCCGGCGAGGCGGGCCACGCCCGCGCAGGTGATCGGCGCGCCGGTGCGGGCCAGTGTCTTCACGGCCTTGGCGACCGCTGCCGCTTTGCGTTCAGCGGCGTGCCGCCGGGCGGCGATAGCCTGCTCTGGCTTGGGGTGGCGGGGCGGGCGGGCCGCAGCTTCGCGGAGCCCGGTCACTCCCACGGCTGTTCCCGCCCTCCGCTGTCATCTGCTCCTGGGGCAGGCTGGGCTTGGCCGCCGGGGTGCCCAGCGGCGAGTTCGGCCAGGTCGCTGGCGCGCCATCCGGTCCGCCAGATCGGGTCGTAGAAGTCCTGGTGGGGGGTGCGCAGGTCGAGTTGCCTAGCCTCGTCGAGCAGGCCGGCGGCCGCGAGGGCTTTTTCCAGCCCGGCGATGGCTTGGGAGTTCGGCTCGAACGCCTGGTAGAGGTAGTCGCGGGCTTCGGGGCTGGGGGCGCCTTCGGCGAGCACCGCCTGCCGTTGCTCCTGGCGTTTCCAGTAGCTGTAGTCGGCTCCGGTGAGAACGAAATGCTCGCAGGTGTGGCATTGCTTGGAGAAGGGGCAGTCCGCTCCGCCCGCGACCGGTTTGAAGGTGCACAGCCCGTGCTCGATGGGGATGACGGCGAGGTCGAGCAGCAGGGCGGCGGCGGCAGCCTTGTCTTCCTCGGTGGGCAGCAGGACGACGTCGCCGGGGTCGGCGGCGCCGGGGCCTTTCACCCACACCTGCCGCAGGTAGGGCTCGACCTGGTCCCCGGCGATGAGGACGTAGGCCTCGCTCATCGCTTCGGAGACGTGCCCGAGGACCTTCTTGACGTGCGCCATGCTGGCGCCGGCGGCGACTAGGCGGGTGGCCAGGGTGTGGCGGGCCTGATGGCTGGTGTGCCCGGGCAGGTCCACCTCCTCGCAGCCGAGCCAGTCTTTGAACGCTGTGGTGAAGGTGGCGATCGACACCGCCCGTTCGAAGGCGGGGTTGGCGACCCGGCTGGGGAACAAGGCGATCGCGCGCCGCTCGCCCGCGGAGGGGCTGCGGCCGAACTTGGCGCGGAACCGGGCCGTGGTCTTGTCCTGGCGGGCGCGGATGAGGTCGTAGACGTCGCGGGGGATCTGGATGGCGTAGTCGAGCTTGCCGACTTTGGTCATGTCCACCCACAGCCAGGTGCGGCCCAGGTGCTCGCTGACGCAGTCGAAACGCAGGTTGACGACCTCGCCGATCCGCCTCCCGCACCGCAGCTGGACGCGCCAGATGTCGGCGACCCCGTTGTCGTTGGGGTCCCGCCCGGCGAGCAGAGCCAGGTTGGCGGGGTCGCCGAGCACCTGCAGAACGGGGTCGCTGAACGGGCGGGGGTTGCGGCGGGCCTTGGCCTGCCCGGCGGGGAAAGCGACGATGAACTCCCTGGGCGGGCCGTCGGGGCGGTCGTGCTCCAGCGACCAGCGCATCACCTTGCGGACGGCGTTCATCGTGACCGAGTAGGTGCTCTCAGCCGCCAGGGAGGGTGAGCCGTCCACGTTGAACACCCCCCGCACCGGCCGTGCCGCGGTCACCCGCTGGCGGAAGTCGGCGGTGAAGCCCCGGGCGGTCTCAGCGGTGAGCATGCCCGGGCGCTCCCCCTGGAGGGGGGCGCGGTCGTGCAGGTAGGCACCCAGGCAGACCAGGGAGCGGCGGGCCTGCTCGAACGGCCCGGCGGTGCGGGGGCGGCCAGGCCCTTCCAGCACCGAGGCGAGGTAGTCCCAGCCCAGGTCCCGCAGCCACCGCTGCGGGATGGCCGTCAGGTCGAATGCAGAGCGGCGATTCGGGAACCGCACCCCCCAGTAGCCGGGGTCAAGGCAGCCGTCCTCGCGGGTTTCCTCCCTGGTACGGTGCACCGACCGGGCGTGGCGCAGCAGGTCCCGCAGGATCCGGTTCACCGACGCCGGCTGGCGGGTCCAGCCGCCCTCGCCCGGGTCGAGCTCAAGCAGTGAGACGGCGCCGCGCTCAAGGCAGGAGCGGACCAGAGTGCGCAGCCACATCGGATGCCACCGGGCAGGGGCAGGCTCCAGGGTGTGGGCGAACAGGCCGTAGCGGATCTCCGCGGCTGCCAGCGGCGGCAGCCGCTCCAGCACCAAGACACCGCGCCCTCCCCACCCCTCCGCCCGCGACAGCCACCCCGTGAACTCGCCGCCCTGGGGAGACCCGGCCCGCTGCCAGGCGGCCCGGTGGCGCCGGCACAACGCCGGGGACAGCTCGGCCCGGCCCTGGCACCCCCCGGCCAGGCACGCCCCGGCCCCGGGCAGCGAATGCTGGCGGGCTGCCCAGCTGGCTTCGTCGAAACCGGCCCCGTCTCGTTTCCGCGCGTAGTCGCGGGAAACCTTGTGGCGGACGCATATGCCCTCGGACACGGCATCGCGGTCTGGGCAGAACCGGCACGCCGGGAGCGGGCTGTCCCCGCCCCAGCCCGGGCTGGCCGCGAACGGCACCGCGGCCGACCCCCACGCCGACTCCGTCACACCGGCCTTCAGCGCGGCCCAGCGCTGCTTGGCGTGGCGGGGGCACCACAATCCGGCCTGGGTGCTGTGCCCTTCGCAGCCCTCGATCCCGCACGCGTAACCGAACAGCGGGTCCTCGCGGGCGAACACCACCGGCTCGGCCAGCAGCCACCCTGGGACATCCGGGCTGGCCAGCAGAGCCTCGAACCTGCCCAGCGGGCCAAGCCGGCGCAAGTCTTCCAGCAGGATGACGGCCGGCGCGGCGGCGGTCACCGCCCCGTCCCCCAGACCTGGCGCAAGGCGGCTTCCATGGCGGGCTCGCCGGCCAGGTGGGCGTAGGTGTCCTCCACCGTCTTGGCGTTCGCCCAGCCGCCCTCATCAGCCACCGCCTTGGTGTTCCCGCCCGTCGCCGAGGTCAGGGCGCTGGCCCAGGTGTGGCGGAACGCGTGCGGGGTGACCAGGCCCAGCCCCGCGCGCCGCCCCGCCCGCTCCAGCATCTGCCGGGCCCCATGGGGGGTCAGCGGCCCGCCCGCCCGGTCCCCGGCCAGCTGTACCAGCACCATGTCG
>DPMS01000283.1 GCA_003541285.1 Actinomycetota bacterium | reverse complement strand
GCCGCCGTGGCCGCGGCCAGGGACATCCTGGTCCGCGTGCACTGACGTCTTTCCGGGCCCACCAGCAGGCCCGGAGCGGGCCTGAGACGTCGCGGACATGCCTTACGCTGGACAACCGTGCTGCTTGCCTTCGACACCGCGACGCCTGCCGTAACGGCCGCCCTCCACGACGGGGAGCGCGTGCTGGCCGAGGCGACGACGGTGGACGCCCGGCGGCAGGGTGAACTGCTGGCCACCCTCATCGGCAAGGTGCTCGCCGAGGCGGGCGTGAGCCCCGATGACCGCAGCGCCATCGTGGCCGGCACCGGGCCCGGCCCCTACACCGGGCTGCGGGTGGGACTGGTCACCGCGCGGGTCCTCGGCAGCGCGCTCGGCATCGACGTCCACGGCATGTGCACGCTTGATGTGATCGCCTGCGACGCGGTCGCCGCGGCGCGTGGGCGGCAGTTCCTGGTGGCGGCCGACGCCCGGCGCCGGGAGGTGTACTGGGCACGTTATTCAGCCGCCGGGGACCGGCTGTCCGGCCCGGGCGTGGCCGCCCCGGCATCGCTGCCGCCGGACCTGCCAGCAGCGGGCGAAGGCGCGCTGGTTTACCCCGGCCTGCTCGGGGAGCCGATCGAGCCCCGCTATCCGTCCGCCGCCACCCTCGCGACCCTGGCGGCGCAGCGGCTCGCGGCCGGTGAGCGCCTGCTCGCGCCGGAGCCGCTGTACCTGCGCCGCCCCGATGCCCGGGTACCCGGCCCGCCCAAACGGGTGACGCCGGCATGAGCGTGACCTTGCGGCCGATGGCCCGGGCCGACCTGCCCGACGTGGCCCGGGTGGAGATCGCGCTGTTCGGCGAGGATGCCTGGTCGGCGGACATGCTCGCCAGCGAGCTGGCGGGGGAGCCGAGTGGGCGCTACTACCTGGTTGCGGAGGAGAACGGCCTGCTCACCGGCTACGCCGGGCTGCTCGCCCCCGGGGGCGGCCAGGCTGACGTGCTCACGCTCGCGGTGGTCGAGGAGCGCTGGGGCGAGGGGATCGGTGCGGCATTGCTGGAGGGGCTGCTCGCCGAGGCCGGCCGGCGTGGATGCACGGAGGTCTTCCTGGAGGTCCGGGTAGACAACGATCGTGCGCAACGTCTGTACCGGCGGCATGGGTTCGCCGACTCCGGCCTGCGCCGCGGTTACTACCAGCCCGCTGGCGTGGACGCGCTGGTGATGCGCCGGGTGCTCGACCCAGCCGGGGAAGGCTGGCAGCGGCCGGCCGGAGGTGCTGGGTGAGCGCGCCCCTGGTCCTGGGTATCGAGACGTCCTGCGACGAGACCGGCGCCGGGCTGGTGCGGGGCCATGAACTGCTGGCGGACGCGATCGCCTCCAGCGTGGCCGAGCATGCGCGGTTCGGTGGCGTGGTGCCCGAGGTGGCCAGCAGGGCGCATCTGGAGGCGATGGTGCCAGCCGTGGACCGCGCGCTGGCCGTCGCCGGAGTGCGGCTGGCACAGCTGGACGCGATCGCGGTCACGGCCGGGCCGGGGCTGGCCGGGGCGCTGCAGGTCGGCGTCTGCGCGGCCAAGGCGTATGCGCTGGCCCTGGGCAAGCCGCTGTACGCCGTCAATCATCTCGCTGCGCACATCGCCGTCGACCAGCTGGAGCACGGCCCGCTGCCGCGGCCGGTGGTGGCGCTGCTGGTGTCGGGCGGCCACTCCTCGCTGCTGCTGGTGGACGACGTGGCGGACAAGGTGCTGCCGCTGGGCGCGACCATCGACGACGCCGCCGGCGAGGCCTACGACAAGGTGGCCAGGCTGCTGGGAATGCCTTTCCCCGGGGGGCCGCCGATCGACGCGGCTGCCCGGTCGGGGGATCCGGCCGCCATCGCGTTCCCGCGCGGGAAGTACCGCGACGCGACCTTCGACTTCTCCTTCTCCGGCCTGAAGACCTCGGTGGCCCGGTGGGTGGAGGCCAGGCAGCAGGCAGGGCTCGACGTGCCGGTGGCTGACGTCGCGGCCTCGTTTCAGGAAGCCGTCGCCGATGTGCTGACTGGCAAAGCGCTTGCCGCCTGCCGTGCGCATGGCGCCACGCATCTGATCATTGGCGGTGGGGTGGCGGCGAACTCACGGCTGCGGACGCTGGCCGCACAGCGTTGCGAGGCGGCCGGGATCAGGCTGCGGGTGCCCAGGCCCGGGCTGTGCACGGACAACGGCGCGATGGTGGCGGCGCTCGGCGCGGAACTGGCCGCCAGGGGCGCGCCCGCTTCCCCGCTGGACGTCCCGGCTGACTCGTCACTGCCAGTGACCAGCGTCCTGGTCGCCTGAGGCTGGCCGGAAGCCGCTGAAGTTGACGGAGCACGTTGACGGCGATACTGTTCAGAACTGGCACTCACTAAGGTAGAGTGCTAATGCGACGAGGCTGGTCTGGCACCCGCGACGACAGGCCGCCGCGGTCGCCCTCTCTTAGTCATTTTCAGCCCGCCTTTCCGGAGGGGGAGGTCAGATCGTGACGACCGCCACCAAGGTTGTTCTCAAGCCGCTCGAAGACCGTATCGTGGTCCGTACGCTCGAAGCCGAGCAGACCACCGCATCGGGTCTGGTGATCCCGGACACCGCCAAGGAGAAGCCCCAGGAGGGCGAGGTCCTTGCGGTTGGCCCGGGTCGCTTTGACGAAGCGGGCACCAAGCGTGTGCCCATGGATGTCAAGGTCGGCGACGTGGTGCTGTACAGCAAGTACGGCGGCACGGAAGTGAAGTACCACGGCGAGGAGTACCTCGTGCTCTCCGCCCGTGACGTGCTTGCCATCATCGAGAAGTAGCCAGCGGCTCATGCGGCGCGGGCGTCCCGTCAGGGAGCCATGTGCCGCGTGCCACACCGCCCCGGACGCCACCTTGGCGTCCGGGGCGGTGGCACGAGAGGTCGCCAGGACAGGTCTCGCCATACGTAATCAGAGGTGCTCATGAGCAAGATGCTGGAGTTCGACGAGGAAGCACGGCGCGCGCTGGAGCGCGGCGTGAACCGGCTCGCGGACGCCGTGAAGGTGACGCTGGGGCCGCGTGGCCGCAACGTCGTCATCGACAAGAAGTGGGGCGCTCCGACGATCACCAACGACGGGGTGACCGTCGCGCGGGAAGTCGAACTGGAGGAGCCGTACGAGAACCTCGGCGCCCAGCTTGCCAGGGAAGTCGCCACCAAGACCAACGATGTCGCCGGTGACGGGACCACCACCGCCACCGTGCTCGCGCAGGCGATGGTCCGTGAGGGCCGGCGCTCGGTGACCGCTGGGGCAAACCCGATGGCGCTCAAGCGCGGCATCGACGCCGCCGCGGCGGCGGTGTCGGATCTGCTGCTCAAGGCCGCCCGCGAGGTGGGAGAGCGGGAGGATATCGCGCACGTGGCGACGGTCTCCGCGCAGGACCGCCAGATCGGCGAGGTGATCGCGGAGGCGTTCGACAAGGTCGGCAAGGACGGTGTCATCACCGTCGAGGAAGCGCCGACCATGGGGCTGGAACTCGAGTTCACCGAGGGCATGCAGTTCGACAAGGGCTACATCTCCCCCTACTTCATCACCGACCAGGACCGGATGGAAGCGGTCCTGGAGGACGCCCACGTGCTCCTGCATGCAGGCAAGATCTCCTCGATGGCCGATTTTCTGCCGTTGCTGGAGAAGATCGCCCAGGCCAAGAGGCCGCTGGTGGTCATCGCCGAGGACGTCGAGGGCGAGGCGCTGTCCACCCTGGTCGTGAACAAGATCCGCGGTCTGCTCGCGGTCGTCGCGGTCAAGGCGCCCGGGTTCGGCGACCGCCGCAAGGCCATGCTGGCTGACATGGCGATCCTCACCGGTGGTGAGGTGGTCAGCGAGGAACTGGGTCTCAAGCTGGAAATGGTCGGGCTCGACACGCTGGGCAAGGCCCGCCGCATCGTGGTGACCAAGGACACCACCACGATCGTGGACGGGGCCGGCGACACCGAGGCGATCGCGGACCGGGTACGGCAGTTGCGGGCCGAGATCGAGAACACCGACTCCGACTGGGACCGCGAGAAGCTCCAGGAGCGGGTGGCCAAGCTGTCCGGCGGGGTCTGCGTCCTGCGGGTCGGGGCGGCCACCGAGGTCGAGCTGAAGGAGAAGAAGCACCGGCTGGAGGACGCCATCTCGGCGACCAGGGCGGCGATCGAAGAGGGCATCGTCGCCGGCGGCGGCAGTGCCCTGGTACACACCGGTATCGAGCTGGGCGATCTCGGCATGAAGGGGGACGAGGCGACCGGCGTCCAGGTCGTGCGCACCGCGCTGAACGCGCCCTGCTACTGGATCGCGCAGAACGCGGGCCAGGAAGGCTCGGTCGTGGTGGAGAAGGTAGCCGGCCTCGGCCGGGGCAAGGGCTTCAACGCGGCCACGCGGGAGTACGGCGACCTGGTGGCACAGGGCGTGATCGACCCGGTCAAGGTGACCCGCTCCGCGGTCCAGAACGCCGCCTCCATCGTCGGCATGCTGCTCACCACCGAGGTTCTCGTGGCCGATAAGCCGGAGAAGGAAGTGGCAAACGGCCAGGGCGGGCACGGGCACTCACACGGGGGGCACGGGCACGCGCACTGACCCCGCGGCACATCCGGGGCCGCCATAAATTACAGCGAGTAATCACTTGATTACTCGCTGTAATTTATGTATGGTGTAGAACTTGGGCGACACATCAATGTGACCTTTCCGTTGCCTGCCTGGATGAAGGCTCCCCCCGTTAACGTGGGCATCATGCAATCGTGACGGAGGGATGCTTCATCCGGTCGGTGGCGAGTGAGGGGTGGTCGCCGGACCGTGCCCAGGTGCCCGGCGAGCCCGGCTCGCAGGCATGGGCTGACGCGGGCGATCGCGGCGAGCCCCTGGCCCGCGCAACAGCAAACGGCAGAGCTGACGGTGCCGGCCTCCGCGATCTCACCAGCCGGGCCGTGCGCGGCCAGCCAGCCGCTATCGAGTCACTGCTGGAGCAGATCCGGCCGATGATCGTCAGGTACTGCCGTGCCCGGCTAGGGCGAATTGCCGGTCATTACCATGTCGCAGATGATGTGGCACAGGAAGTGTGCATCGCCGTCCTTTCCGCGCTTCCCCGGTATAGGGATATGGGCCGGCCTTTCGCGTCATTTGTGTTTGGAATTGCGTCGCACAAAGTGGCGGATGCCGTGCGTAACGCTGCCAGGCTGGCCGTGCCCACCGAAGATCTGCCCGATGGTCCCGATGAACAGCCCGGGCCGGAGGAGACGGTAGTGGCCTACCTCGAAGCCGAGCGGGCCAGGGCACTCCTCGCCCGGCTGCCCACCCACCTCCGTGAGCTGCTGATACTACGGGTTGTAACAGGACTGTCGGCGGAAGAGACGGGTAATGTACTGGGCATGTCGGCAGGGGCGGTTCGCGTCGCACAGCATCGCGCACTGGCCAGGCTCCGCGCACTCGCGGTCGAGGAGTCGATTGCGTGATCACGGGGCGCGGACCTGGAGCGCCGAGCGTGACACCGGACATGGTGTTTACGCTGCGTCCGGATGTCCGCAGCGAGCCCGGCGGCCGGGCTTTTGACCTCGCCGCGATCCGCCGTTCCGAAGCGATCATCAACCTGCTGGGGGCCAGGCGCCTGCTGCGGCCCCGGGCGATCCACGACCCGGCGATCACTGCGCTGAGCGATCTCGCCTCCGACGTCGACTCATATGACAGTGGCGTGCCCGCCCCCCTGGCCCGCGCCTGTGCGGTC
>DPMS01000834.1 GCA_003541285.1 Actinomycetota bacterium | reverse complement strand
GTCCACTTCCTCGCTCCAGCCGCTGCCGCCGCCAAGCACCAGCGCCGGCGGGTCGGGCAGGTCGGTGACCGCGGCAGCCCAGCCGGCGATGAGGGCTGGCACGTTCTTGCGCGGCTCCAGCGTGCCGAGGTAGGCCACGTACGGCTTGCCGTGCAGGCCGAGCCGGTCTGAGACCTGCCGCACCTGGTCAGCGTCGGGCCGGTGGAACAGCGTGTGGTCCACCCCGTGGTAGGCCACGTCGATCCTGGTCGGGTCGGCGCCCAGCACCCGAACCAGTTCGTCCCTGGTGGCCTTGGACGGCACCAGCAGCCGGGTCGCCCGGCGGACCGAGGTCCGGATGGCCCCCTTGAAGAAGGTGGCGCTCACCGGGCTGTGCGCGTCCGGCTCGGTGAAGAAGGTCAGATCGTGGATGGTCACCACGACCGGCACGCCGGGCCGCAGCGGCATCGTGTAGTGGGGCACATGCAGGACGTCCGCGCTCACCTGCTGCGCCACCAGCGGCAGGCCGGTCTGCTCCCAGGCCAGCCGGGCCGGCCGGTGAGCGATCGCGGTCGGGCCCGCGACGACGCGCGCGCCTGGCACCAGCCGCCCGTAGCGCTCCTCATCGGCGCGCTGGCAGACGACGGCCAGGTCCGCCCCCGCAGCCGACAGGGCGGCTATCAGACCATCGACGTAGCGGCCCAACGCCCCGCGATCCGCGGGTACCGCGGTCGCATCAACCAGTACTCGAGGCGCCACGACCAGTCTCGCTCCCTTCCCGGGCACACAGCCCGGGGCACGCGGATACCTGCTCCAGACAGAATTCTTGTGGATGTCCCGCCACCACCGAGCGTACGCCCTCGGCCGGGCTGCCGGTGTGTATCGCCGCGCTAGTGGGGGCCAGACCGCTCCTTTCCGGGACCGGGCCGGCCATCCCTGCGCCGGGCCACAGCGGGCTGGCCGTGCCTGACTTGCAGGACACCACGGTCATGGAAACGCCAGCGGTCATGGGAACGCCAGCCCTGTTAACGGGTCGGGGATGGTGAGGGCCTGGCACTGGCCGTCCCGGTGGGGACCGGGCTGGGTAGCGGCGAGGCGGTGGTGCCGGCTGCCTTCTGGGCGGCCCGCTGGGCGTTGTCCAGTGCCTGTTTCATGCTCGCGATGGCCTGCCCATATGCGGTGAAGTCCCCGTTGCGCAGCGCGGTCTGCGCCTGCGCGTAGGCCGCCTCCGCCTGCTGCAGGTACATGCGGACCGCCGCGCTGATCGTGCCCTGGCCGCTGGGGATCCCCGGGCTGGTGGCGGGCAGGCCGGTGAACACCTGCGCCAGCGCGCCGGCAAGCGTCGGGCCGTAGCCCACCGGATCCGGCTGGCCCCCGTAGTACGCGAACACCCGCTGCAGGGTGGGATAGGAACCAGCCGAGCCGGCCGCGGCGGCGGAGACGTAGATCGGCTCGATGAACAACTGCCCGCCGCCCACCGGGAGCGTGATCAGGTTGCCGAGCGTGACGCTGGAACCGCCCTTGCGCAACTGGGTCAGCTCGATGGAAGCACGGGCGAACGTCTCGAAGGCGTTCTGCACCTGCGACGGCCCGGCGATGGCGGTGTCCTGCGGCAGCTGGAGGATGCGGATGGATCCGTACCCGGACCGCGGGTTGCTGTCCACCGCCATGTAGGCGGCCAGGTTTGCCCGGCCGCGCGGCACGTAGGTGGTGGTCAGGGAGAACTCGGGGTGCCGGTAGCCGGGCATGGTCAGGGTCAGGTAGTACGCGGGCTGGCTCAGGCCGTTGCCTTGGCTGACGGTGGGGTCGTTCGGCACGGCCCAGAAGTTCTGCCCGCCGTAGAACGCCTGCGGGTTCTCGACGTGGTACTTGGCGAGGATCTGCCGCTGGACCTCGAACAGGTCAGGTGGGTAGCGCAGGTGCGGCAGCAGATAGCCCGGGACGGCACTGCGCGGCTTGATGATGCCGGGAAAAGCATTCATCCAGGTGCGCAGCAGCGGGTCCGGGGGGCCCCACTGATAGAGGGTGACCGCGCCGGTGTAGGCGTCCACGACCGCCTTGACCGAGTTGCGGATGTAGTTGATCTGGCCGACCTGCTGCCCGGCGACCGAGCCGTTCGGGGCCTGGCTGGTGGAGGTGGCCTGCGGCATGCTGAGGCGTTCGGAATAGGGGTACAGGTCGGTGGTGGTGTAGCCGTCCACGACCCACATGATCCGGTGGTCGGCGATGACCGGGTACGGGCTGCCGTCCAGGGTCAGGAACGGCGCCACCTTGGCCACCCGGGCCAGCGGCTGCCGGTCGTAGAGGATCTTCGAGTAGCTGTTGATCGCCCCGGAGAGCATGATGTTCAGCTCCCGGAACTTGACCGCGTACCAGAAGCGGTTGAGCAACGAGCCGACCGGGACGCCGCCGTTGCCGGTGTAGGTGTAGTTCACCTGCCCGGCCGCGTTCCTGGCCGGGTAATCCAGCTCCTGCCGGGGCCCACCGGGTGGCCCGCCGACGATCGCGTAGGCGTTCTGCTGCTGGCCGAAGTACACCCGTGGCTGGTAGGTCTGGGAATTCCCGAGCACCCCGCTGGGGGGAATGTCCTTTTCCACGAACGCCGGGGTGCCGTCGGCCGCCATCGCGTTCGCCTTGGCCGCCACGAACCCGAAGCCGTGCGTATACACCAGGTGGGTGTTGATCCAGTTCGCCTGGCCCTGCGGAGGGCCGCCCATCCCGCGGACCGCCACCACCAGGTCCTGCGGCTGCCCGCCGGGCGTCAGCGGGTAACGGTCCACCGAGAGCATGGACGGGAACTGGTAGAAGCTCTTGACCTGCTGGAGCTGCTGGAACGTCTGGGAGATCACGGCGGGGTCCATCAGCCGCATCCCGGGCAGGTTCGCCACCCGGGCCGCCAGCGCGGCGGACGACTCCGTGGTGGCGCCGGGGTAGGAGATCACCTTGGCCCCGCCGACCGCGTAGGCCCGTCTGCTTTCGGCGATCTCCCGCGCGATGTACTTCGATTCCTTGGCCAGTTCGTTCGGCTTCACCACGAACTGCTGGATGATCGCCGGGTACACGCCGCCGACCAGGATCGCCGACAGGACCAGCAGCCCAAGCCCGACCGCGGGCAGCATCGCGCTGTGCCGCACCGCACCGGCGAAGAACAGCACCGCGCACAGGACAGCGATCACCGCGAGCACGGTTTTGGCCGGCAGGACCGCGTTGACGTCGGTGTAGGAGGCCCCGGTGGTGACCGTTCCGCGCTGGGAGAAGTCGATGCCGTAGCGGTCGAACCAGTAGGCCACCGCTTTGAGCAGCACGAATACTCCGAGCAGGAGGAACAGTTGCACCTGCGCGCCCTTGGTCGCCCGGAGCCGGCGGCCCTGCAGCCGGAGCCCGCCGTACAGCACGTGCACCAGCGTGGCCGCCGCCAGTGACAGCAGCACCGCGGCGAACAGGTACCCGAGCACCAGCCGGATGAACGGGTAGGTGAAGACGAAGAACGAGATGTCCAGCTTGAACTGGGGATCCCGCTGGCCGAACGGCACCTGGTTGGCGAACATCAGCCAGGTCCGCCAGGCGCCCGACGCACTCAGGCCCGAGATCAGTCCCACCACGAACAGCGCGAGCCCGAGCAGCAGCCGCCGGTGCGGGTCGATCGCCATCCGGTACGCCTCCGCGCCGGGACGCCGCGGCTGCACGGGCCGGTAGAGCGGGCGCAGCCGGAACGCGATGAAGGCGTTGAGGCCGGTCACCAGCGCCATGAAGATCCCGGCCACGAAGAACAGCGTCCACCGGGTGCCGTAGGTGACGCCGAAGACCGTCCCGTAGTCGACCGAGCGGAACCACAGGTAGTCGGTCCACACCCCGGCCACGATGACTACCACCACGATGAGGGCGATCAGCCCGATGGCCACGGGCACCAGGTACCGCGGCCAGCGGGGCAACTTGAGGGTCGCGTGGCCCTCGGGAGGCCGGGCAGGCCCGGAAGACCGGAAGGTCAAGCGGCCCCCCTCAAGTCGGCCCACTGCTCGGCTGCTGCGGGGGCGGCCCGCGGGCGAAGGTCCATGGAGCGCCAATCTACCGCGATCACGCCCAGCCCTCCCCCGGGCTCCGGCGGCGGGCAGCGGTCAGCAGGAGGGGACACTGCGGCCCGCCGCCAGCGCGCGCAGGGCGCTGACTGCGCCGCTCAGGGTGCTCACCTTGACCAGGCGCAGGCCAGCGGGGACGGCACCGGCTGTATCCGGGCAGTTGGCGGCCGGGGTCAGGAAGATGGTCGCGCCAGCGTCCCGCGCCCCGACCAGCTTCTGCTGGATGCCGCCGATCGGGCTGACCGTGCCGTCCGCGGAGATTTCCCCGGTGCCCGCGACAAACTTCCCGCGGGTCAGGTTTCCCGGTGTCAGCTTGTCGACGATGCCGAGCGCGAACATGAGACCCGCACTCGGCCCGCCGATGTCTCCCACCCTGATCCGGACGTTGAAGGGGAACACATAACTCTCCGCGACGGTGACCCCCACCACGGCACGGCCGCCGGAATTGACGGTCGTCAGGCTGACCTGCCTGGTGACCCGGTGGCCATTGACGGTGCGCTGCACGGTGAGGGTGACCTGCGCGCCCGGCGCGCGGGCGCGGATCATCGGCGCCGCGTCCTGTTTGCAGTTCACCGGCCTGCCGTCGACCGCGGTGATGACATCGTGCGGATGGAGCAGCCCCGCGGCGGGAAACCCCTTCTCCACCGTCACGATGGTGTCCAGGGTCGTGAACGGGATCCCCAGCACGCACAGCGCGGCAGCGGTCGCGGTCTGCTGCGAACTGGCCATCTGCTGGGTGTCCTGCTGGACGACCTGCCGCTGCGTCTGGCCCGGCCCGAAGAGTTCCTCTTCCGGCACCACCGCCTCGTGCGGGGTCAGCCAGGCGCGCAGGGCGGCGAAGATGTTGAACGAGCCCTCGGGGCCCCCCTGGAAGGAAACCGTGACCAGGTTGAGGTGGCCGGCCGCCGGGTAGGTCGGGTGGCCGGAGATCTCGATCAGGGAGCGGCCGCCCGGCCCGGTGCCGAGGGTGTTGAGGGTGGGGCCAGGACTGAGGATCACATAGGGAACGGGAAGGAACACTGCGGTCACCGCGGCCACCACCACCGCGACGGTCGCCACCAGCAACGTCAGCTGCTGGCGGGTGGCCATCCGGAGACTAGGCACCGTTGACCCACTCACTGGTGCCGTCACTGAACCGCTGGTGCTTCCAGATCGGCACACTGTGCTTCAGGTCGTCGATGAGGGCACGGCAGGCCTCGAACGCCTCGGCCCGGTGCGGGCAGGCCACCGCCACGACAACGGCCAGGTCACCCACCTCCAGATCCCCCACCCTGTGCACAGCCGCCAGCGCACGCACGCCGTAACTGGCCGCCACCTTCTCGGCCACGGTCCGCAGTTCTGCCGCCGCGGACGGGTGCGCGCTGTAGGAGAGCCCGGTCACCGCACGGTCTGCGGCATGGTCGCGGACCGTGCCAACGAACAGGGCGATGCCACCCGCAGCGGGATCGGCAACGGCGGCGTGCACCTCGTCCACCGACAGCGG
>DPMS01000797.1 GCA_003541285.1 Actinomycetota bacterium | reverse complement strand
AAGGTGAACCGGGCATCGGGTTCGGTGCCCTCCTCGTCCGCCGCCCTGGGTGCGGCTTGCTGGGTGCCGGGTCCGGCCGGCCGGGTCGCCGGTGCCTGGGCGGGCGGGGGGCCGGCGGAGTTCTGGGCGGGCGGGGTGCCGCTGGCGTCCTGTCCGTCGGTGTGCTCGGTCACTCCGCTCCCTCCTCGCTGAGGTTCCTCGTGCTGCCCCGCACACTGTCACACACGATCCGGCACAACTGCTCGATGCTGTCATCGGTGATCCGGTACCGGACGGCCTGGCCATCACGGGTCCGTGCCGCCACACCGCCGTGCAGCAGGCGGCCAAGATGCTGAGAGGCGTTGGCCGCCGAAGTCCCAGCCGCGGCGGCGATTTCGCCGACCGTGCTCTCGCCGCGCTCGTGCAGGACCCGGACGATCCGCAGCCGGGTCGGGTCGCCGAGCAGGGCGAACCGCCGGGCTACCTCGTCGAGCATGGAATCGGGAACAGCCAGCATGAGCAGACGTTATGTACAGGGCTTTCAATTTGTCAATGAATCAATTGATAGCTTACGATATTCAGTTGCGGTCAACGGCCGACCCGGGTCCGCTGCTGTCGCAGCGACCGCTGGTGCAGCGGCCGGCCCACGCCTCCCGCCGTCGAGGTGACCCGGCCGGATGGGTGCCTGACAACTGAAAGGAGGTGGCCGGGAAACGCCGCTCCCGTCATCACCTCGTACCATCGAGGCTATGAGCGCCGATTTCCCGCCCTTTGACGGCCCCCGGACAGGGCCGGGCGGACGGGATGTGGCGTGCTGATGGTCCCGGACATAGGGTCACAAACGCGCTCGCCGCGCCGTGCCTGCCGTCCTGAGAAGGAGTGAGCGTGCCACACCTGGACGCAGCAGAGATCAATGAACTGCATGCGCGGGTCTGCAAGGCCCTTGCCGACCCGACGCGCCTGCTCATCATCAACGCGCTACGCGACGGCCCCCGGTCAGTCGGTGAGATCGCCGAAGCGCTGGAGATCTCCCAGCCGAACGTGAGCAGGCACCTGGCGCTCCTGCGGGATCGCGGCATCGTCACCACGCAGCGGGCCGGCAGCAACATCTTCTACGACCTGACGAGCCCCAAGATCGTGGGCGCCGTTGATCTCCTGCGCGAGTTCATGACCGAGGTACTCGGATGGCGTCCCGGTGTGGACCGGCTGGCCGCCGAGCCGGCGGTGGCCGCGTCCACGAAGTAGGAATGCCGTGCAGTATGGGGGGCCCCGCAAAGCGCGGGGGTGTGAGCTTCGCCTGGTGCCGGCCAAGCGCGTGATGCCTGCTGGCCGCCCCCGGACCGGAGGGATGTGCCGCCATGCCGTCCCCTGACGCGGTGGAGATCTACCAGTTGTACGCGCGCGTCTGCAAGGCACTCGCAGACCCCAAGCGCCTGCAGATCATCAACGAACTCCGGGACGGCCCCCGGCCGGCCGGCGAGCTCGCGGCTGCGCTGGGCATCTCCCAGGCCAACGCCAGCCAGCACCTGGCCATTCTGCGTGACCGGGGCGTGGTGAGCACCCGGCGGGAGGGGACGCACGCTTACTACGCGCTGACCAGCGACAAGGTCGTGCAGGCCGTCGACCTGCTCTTCGAGTTCATGATCGAACGCCGCCCAGTCACCCCCGGCCCAGCCGTCAGCTAACCCCACCCGCCCACTGCCCGGTCACGCGGCCCAGTCGCTTGCGCTGGGTCCGGCTGCCTGACTGCCGGCCGGCCTTGGGTCACAGCAGGTTTCCCCGGTTCCCCGGGCCAGACACGGGTCACGACTAGCCCCGACTCGCGGCCAGACGTGGTCGTTTTGGGTTGGATCACGGCCAAAACGACCACGTCGGGGTGAAGGCTGGCTTGACGTGGTCGTTCTGGGCTGCTGCCGCGACCCAGATTGACCACGCCGGCAAGGGGGCTGGCCTGGCGTGGATGGGCGTGGTCGTTTTGGGCTGCCATCACGACCCGGAACGAACACGCCGGGATGAGGGCTGGCCTGGTGTAGGTGGGGACGTGGTCGATACGGGCTACTCACAGCCCAAAACGACCACGTCACGGCGAGAGCCGGGCTGGCATGGCTGGGACGTGGTCATTCCGGGTTGCGATCTTGACCCTCATCGCCGGCGACATGGCGGGTGCCAGCGGCGAAGGGGAAGCGGAAGGTTGCGGGGTCCAGTTTGGGCTCGACCGTGCGCAGGGTGTTGAGGAAACCCACCGCATCGGGCGCGCACAGGCGCCATGACTGTGGGTCGTCGTACCGGCGCAGGTGCAGGCTTGCCAGGCGGCTGACCACAGCGCCACACGACGCGCAGCGCCCCTTCCCCGCGTGGCCGAACTCCCGCACGGCATCGTCCCAGCAGGCCTGGCAGGCCAACCCCGCCGCGTCGCGGAGTTCGGGCTTGCCGGGGTGGTAGACGAAGCGCACGCCGTCCCTGGGACCGGTGAGCAGGCGGCCACAGATGTCGCAGCACAAGTTGTTGATCGTCATGACCCCAGGAACCGAACGAAGCGGAGAGCAATCTCTCCGAAAC
Organism: Actinomycetota bacterium; assembly: GCA_003541285.1. GTDB lineage: Bacteria > Actinomycetota > Actinomycetes > Streptosporangiales > Streptosporangiaceae > UBA9676. Next base: position 6,582 of record DPMS01000797.1, on the reverse strand, counting down.
TCTGGACAAACCCGGTTGTAACACATAAGCATATGTGCAAGTACGAATGTGTCCTAGGTCTCACTAGCGACCATCAAGCTACCCCGGATCATCCCGAGAGGAACATCGTGGCCGATTCTCCCGCCCCGGTGGCAGACCAGGTCCTGGACTGCACGGGCATGTCCTGCCCGCTCCCCGTGGTCAAGACCTCCCAGGCGATCAAGACCATCGAGCCAGGCCAGGTCCTGGAACTGCTCGCCACCGACCCCGGGGTCGAGCCCGACATGAAGGCGTGGAGCGGCCGGACCGGCAACGAACTGCTGGGCATCAGCAAGGAAGCCGACGTCTTCCACGTGCTCATCCGCCGGGTCAAGTGACAGGGGACGCGCATGTGGGCCGGTGACTTCGACGCCAAGGTCCTCTACGTGCAGACGCACGGGATCAGTGACCCCGGGCGCTGCGCGACCCCGTTCTTCCTGGCCGCCTCCGCGGCCGCGATGGAGTGCGAGGTGATGATCTACTTCACGATGTACGGGCCGACCTTGCTGCGCAAGGACATCATCGACAAGATCGGCCCCAAGGGCGAGCACGGCCAGCCGCTGCGCTACTTCATCGAGCAGGCCACGGATCTTGGCGTCCGCCTCCTTGTCTGCCAGCCTTCGCTGGATCTCAACGACCTGAGCATCGACGAGCTCATCGACGGCGTCCAGATGATCGGCGGCGCCGCCTTCAACGACCTCGCTATCACCGCCGACGCAGTCATTAGCTTCTAGGTGCACCCATGACGCAGACCGACGCCGCCTACAAGGCACGTGACGTCACCGGCTACGCCGACGTTCCGCATGAGGAGAAGGAGCGCCTCTTCGACCAGGTGAAGGCCGATCCCCGGTTCGGCGACTACCTGTACGGCTGCTACGAGTGCGGTATCTGCGTGGCGGTCTGCCCGTCGGCCAGGTTCTATGACTTCAGCCCGCGGCGGATCGCCCAGGCCGCAGCGCGGGAGGATGCCGAGCTGGTCTACCAGCAGATGCAGGAAGACATCTGGGAGTGCTCGCAGTGCTTCTCCTGTGTGCGCTGCCCGCGCGGGAACAACCCAGGCGGCCTGATCACGATCATGCGCGAGGTGGCCGTCAACAACGGCCTGGCCTCCGCCAAGGAAGCGCTGGTCGGCTACTCGCGGATCATCTACAAGATCATGTCCACCGGCACCCAGGTGTCACCGGACATGCTCCAGCAGGACGCGTTCCCCGACTGGGGGCCGGAAACCGCTGACGTTTCGGCCAACCTCGACCTGTGGCGGCGCGCGCTGCCACCGGAGACCCTGCACACCACGAACACTGGCTGGAAGGTGGCCGACTCGACGCTGATCGAGCTCTACCTCATCTGGCTGCACACCGGCGCCCTCGACATGATCGAGGACGTCGACCCCAGTTTGCACGCGATCCTCCAGGAAGTCATGGAGGAGCGCCTCGAGGAGGAAGGGATCGAGCCGTGACGACGATTCCGGTTGAGGCCCTGCTGCGGAAGAAGGAGCACTTCGAGCGGGGCGAGGATCGGCGCGCGCTGCAGGACCCGCGTGCCGAGCTGCTCGCCTTGGAAGCCGAAGGCGAGCTCGTCGTGCAGAGGATGGACCGCGAGACGATCAGCGTCAATACCAAGTACGGCCGCGAGAAGCGCATCCAGAAGGCACACCTGTGGCACCACAAGTCGTGCGGGCAGTGCGGTCACATTCCCGGCTACTCGACGTCGATCTTCTGGGTGATGCGCAAGCTCGGCTACGACTACCACGACCCGCAGGACCAGACGTCGTGCACGGCCTGGAACTACTACGCGAGCGCTACCTCCAACTCGGCGGCCCAGGCGGCGGTCGCCGTGCGCAATTTCGCGGCGGCACAGCAGACCGGCTACTTCCCGCTGATTCACTGCGGTACCTCCTATGGTCACTACAAGGAGGTCAGGGAGGAACTGATCCGCCACCCCGAGCTACGGGCCGAGGTGCGCGACATCATGGCCAGGCTCGGCAAGCAGCTCGTGCTGCCCGAGGAGATCATCCACTACTCCGAGTGGTTCTACGCGCTGCGGCACGAGATCGCTGCCAAGCAGGTGCGCGACGTGTCCAGCATCGTGGCCACCGTCCACCCGGCCTGCCACTACTACAAGCTCGTCGAGGGCGATGCCATCTACGACCCGGACATCTACGGCGGGCAGCGGACCGCCGTGGTGACCGGGCTCGCCCAGGCGCTCGGCGCCGAGGTGCGCAGCTACTCCACCTGGTTCGACTGCTGCGGTTTCGGCTTCCGGCACATCCTGGTGCAGCGCGACTTCACCCGGTCCTTCGCGACCTTGCGCAAGATCGAGGTGATGAAGGAAGAGGCCGACCCCGATGTGGTGCTCACGCACGACACCGGCTGCGTGACCACGCTCGACAAGAGCCAGTTCGCAGCCCAGGCGCACGAGCGCAACGTCGGGGTGGCGGTGCTGAGCGACGCCCAGTTCGCCGCGCTCGCGATGGGTGCCCATCCCTACAAGGTGTGCCAGCTGCACTGGCACTCGGCCGACTACCGGCCAATGCTGGAAAAGATGGGCATCGACCACGAGAAGGCATGGGCGGAGTTCCAGGCCGATATCAAGCGGCTCGAAAGCGGCGAGAAGCGCTTCCTCGACTGGGATGACGTTGACGGCTAGCACTACCGGCGCCGCGGCAGCAGCGCCGTGCGATCAGCACATGAGGTGATTGATGTCCTTCGATACGGTGGCCGTCATCGGCGGCGGGCCCGGCGGCCTGCGCGCGGCACATGGTCTCGCAGAGATCGGCGGCAAGGTCCTGCTCATCGAGCAGCGGGATTTCCTCGGCGGCACGCCGATCGCCGAGAACTACGCAGGCCTTACTCCGCACGGTGAGCCGGCCAGGCCGCAGATCCAGCGGATGATCGACGCGGTGACCGCACACCCGGACGTTGACGTGCGGACCAGCACGGTCATGACCGCTGCCGCAGGCGAGCCAGGTGCCTTCACCCTCACCCTGCGTGGCCCGGATGGCGAGCAGCAGGCGGAGTGCGGCGCGATCATCATCGCCACCGGGTTCGGCCATTTCGACCCCGGCAGGGAAACGCAGATGTACGGGTACTACGAGTTCCCCGATGTGGTCACCCTGTCCGATCTTGAGGGCATGCTCTCCGAGCACCAGGTGGTGCGGCCGTCCAACGGCCAGCCACCGGAGCGGGTGTGCTTCATCCAGTGCGTGGGCAGCAGGGACCGCCATATCGGCAACGAGTACTGCTCGAAGGTCTGCTGCGGCGTCGCGTCCAAGGAAGCGATCGAGGTCAGGCAGCTGCTCCCGGACTCCAAGGTCTACATCTTCTACATCGACATGCGGATGTACGGCTACTGGGAGAACGAGATCTACTGGCCTGCCCAGGAGAAGCACCACGTCCAGTACGTCAAGGGGATCATCAGCGAGGTGCTGGCCAAGGGCGACCGGCTGCTTGTCCGTGGTGAGGACACCACCATGGGGCGCCCGATGGAACTCGAGATGGACATGGTGGTGCTGTCGGTGGGAATGGAGCCATCGCCAGGGACCCGCCAGGTATCGAAGATGCTCGGCGTCGAGCAGAACAAGTACGGCTTCGTCGACGCGGTCGCCGTCCCGCTCGACACGGTTTCGACAAGCCGGGAGGGAATCTTCGCCTGCGGCGCCGCCCTCGGGCCTGCCGACCTGGAGGACTCCGTGTCGTCAGGGGCCGCGGCTGCCATGAAGGCCTTCGCGTTCCTGCGTTCCCGCGCCGCCGCGGCAGCGAGCTGAGCGAGCCGACCATCATGGCTGGTCCCGTCGTCGACACGCTGAGCGCTCAGGAGTTCCGCCGCGAGATCCTTGACCGGATCACGGTCGATGAGCTGCAGGCCATCGCGGCTGGCCTGGAGCGCAAATCGCTCGCGATGCGGGACGTGCTGCTGGCGGGAACCGTGCTGGACCGGGCGGCACTCAGGCAGGTTCTGAGACTGATCTTCGCTGCCAGGCGCAAGGCCGACCAGATCCTCGACACGGTCGGTCCCGAGCGCCTCGGCGCGGCCATCGCGGACCTGCTCGACCACGATCACGACCTGGCCGCGCGGTTCGACCGGTTCGACGCCGTGCTGTCGGGCCTGTCCGGCCTGCCGGCGCCCGTCTTCGACCTGCCAAGTGAGCTGCTCCATTTCACCCACCCCAGCCAGTACTGGCTCTGGACCAGGTGGCTGTGGGATCCGCGTACCAGGACCGGAGCGCTCGGCCTGGTCACGACCGACGATGTCGACCTGACCGAAGGTGCCAGCAGGGGCGAGGTCTACCTGACCGTCGGCCGGGCGACCGCTTTCGTCAACGAGACAGGCAAGGCCGCCGGGTTCACCGACGCGGCGCCTGGCCTCTTCGGCACCGACATGTTCCTAGCCGCTGTCTACGGGGTCTACATGTACACGGTCCTCCGGATGCGGATGACACGGGAGTTCAACGAACTCGTGCCGCAACTGCCCGATCTCATCCGCCGCTTGCTCGGCGTCTACTACCAGGAGGCCAGCGATGCCCATCGGAGGGCGTAAGGTCCCGCCAAGCGCCGTCGAGTTCGAGTCAGCGACGGTCGCCTCCCCGATCTCCGGCCGTGAGGTCGAGCTCCCGGCTATGTGGAACCGGATGTTCGAGCCGCGGGTGCTGACGACCACCGGCCCGGACGGCTTCGAGAAGATCTCGGCGCTGCCGGGCGGCGAGTCGCTCGAGTGGTGCTACGGCTGCGGCAAGTGCGTGCCGGTCTGCCCGGTGGACATGGTGGGGGAGTACGGGCCCCGCAAGCTGCACCGGAAAGTGCAGACCGGCGTCGACCTGCTGGCCGATGACGACCTGTGGCTCTGCACCACTTGCGGTAACTGCCTGCGGGTCTGCCCGAAGGAAGTCGACATGATCCAGATCATGCCGGCCGTCCGCGAGGCCGCGATGACCGAGGGGAGCAGCGTCCCCGGCGAACTGCAGGACGTGTTCGAGAAGACGTTCAGATACGGCAACGCCCTGGGCGAGAACGCGCGCCGGCGGGCGCAGTGGACGAGGGCAGCGGGTGTCCCGGTCAGGATCCTGCCCACCGAGCCAGCCCCGGTGGACGTGCTCTTCTACGTCGAGGACTACTGGAGCTACCACCCGCGCGGCCAGGACGCGGCGCGGGCCTTCGCCCGGGTCGCCACCGCGCTCGGCATCGACTGGGCGATCCTCGGCCACGAGGAGAAGACGGTCGGCGACTCACAGCGGCTGGCCGGCGAGCAGGGGCTGTTCGACTCGCTGGTGGAGGACGTGACGGCGACCCTGGCCAAGTACGAGTTCACCAGGATCGTGACCCCTGACCCGCATGCGTTCAACGCGCTGGTCAAGGAGTACCCCAAGCGTGGGCACCAGTTCGACGTGCTGCATTACACCCAGCTGCTGGCACCGCTCGTCAGCCAGATCAGCTGGGCGAAGGAGCTCAGCCTCAAGGTCACCTTCCACGATCCGTGCTACCTCGGCCGGCATAACGGCGAGTACGACGCACCCCGCACCCTTATCGAGGCCATACCGGGCGTGGACCTGGTGGAGATGGGCCGGTGCCGGGAGAACGGCTACTGCTGCGGTGGCGGTGGCGGAGGCATGTGGCTGGACGGGTTCACCAAGAACCACGCAGCCGAACGGCTGTCCGAGCGCCGGGTCAGGGAGGCTGCCCAGACCGGAGCCGATGTGCTCGTGGTCTGCTGCCCCTACGAGGTGTCCAGGTTCGAGGACGCCGCCAAGTCGACCGGAAATGACCAGCTGCGGGTCAAGGACATCATCGAGCTGATCGACGAGGCGATGGGACTCGGGCCTGCCGGTGAGTGACGTGCTGCGGGTGATTGACTTCGGGCGGGTCACGCCGCTGCGCTCGCAGACCCTCTGGCATGCGGTCGCCTACGGGGTCAGCGCCGGCCAGCCCGCCACGCTGTCGTTCGCCCGCCCGTCCGGCCCGTACGTCTGCCTCGGGTACCTGCGGGATAGCGCTGAGGTCGACCAGGAGTACTGCCGCTCCCACGGCCTGCCGGTCTACCGCCGGATGGTCGGCGGCGGCCCGGTCTACCTGGATGACGGCCAGCTCTTCTTCCAGATCTGTGTGCCAGCCGGGAGCGTCTCGCCGTCGCGCAAGGACGCGCTGCGCGCGCTGCTTGAGCCGGCCGTCGCCGCGTTCCAGGCGGCCGGCATCGCCGCCAGCCTCGACGACGACGGCGAGATCTGCCTGGGGGACCGGAAGATATGCGGTCACGGGGCCGGGCAGATCGAGGACGCGGTGGTGGTCTGCGGGAACCTGATCGAGGCATTCGACCACGAGCGGGCCACCCGCGTGCTCGCCCTGCCCGACCTCGTGCAGCGGGCCGAGACGCTGCGGCTGATGCGGCGCTACGTCGCGGCGACTCCAGCCGAGCCGGCTGCCTTCCGGACGGCGCTCACCGCCGCCTACGCCAGCGGGCTTGCGCTGCGGGCCGTGCCTGGTGAGCTCAGCCAGACCGAGCTCGCCGCGGTGGCCGAACTGGACGGCCGGTTCACCGCGGCCGAGTGGCTCGCCGGGCCGGACCGGGCGGGCC
>DPMS01000795.1 GCA_003541285.1 Actinomycetota bacterium | reverse complement strand
CCGGGTGGATGGCCTACGACGCGGGCCTGCAGGCGCAGCGATACCTGACACTGGCGCTCAGCTTCGCCCAGCACGCGGGCAATCCCGGGCTTGGCGCGGAAGTCCTTGCCGCCAAGGCCCACCAGGCTGTCTACCTGGCCCGCCCAGCCGAAGCGGTGGACCTGGCGCGTGCCGCGCAGTCGACCGCGCGGCGTGCTGGCCTGCCCACACTGCTGGCCGAATGCTCGGTCATGGAGGCGCACGGGCACGCGGCCAGGAACGACGCGCGAGCGTGCGCCGGGGCTCTGTCGGACGCCGAGGGGGCCTTCGGGCGGGCGGTCCGGGCTGATGACCCGGGGTGGCTGCGGTACTTCGATGAGGCGTACCTGGCTGCGCGGATGGGTCACTGTTTCCTCGCCCTGGGTGAACCCGGCCATGCTGAGCGGTTCGCGCGGCGCTCGCTGAACATGGACGGCCGGTTCGTACGCGGGAAGGCGTTCAACCTGTCGCTGCTGGCAACAGCGCTGGCCGAGCAGGATGACATTGAACAGGCGTGCACGGTGGGCCGGCGGGCGCTCGATCTGGCGGCGGGCCTGCGGTCGGCCCGCAGCGTCCGTTACATCAGGGACCTTCAGTCCGCACTGCGCCGCCGCGCGGACACCGCCGCGGTCCGGGCGTTCACTGCCCGGGTGGCTGAACGCCTGCCCGCAGCATCATCGCGTGCTGCACGCCGATGATCGTGCCTGCCCCCGCGATGTCCCCGCTGCCGATCATCGCGGCGGCCTCATCCAAGGGAACCCAGCGGACAGCGGCGGTTTCGTCTGCCGCAGGCGTGCGGACTTGGTCGGCGCCGCGAGCCAGGTAGAGGTCCTGCGGGAAGTCGGCGTTGCCGATCATCGGCTGATAGGACAGCACGAACCGGGCATCGCGGGGACGCCACCCGGTCTCCTCCTCCGCCTCGCGAACCGCTGCCGCCACCCCGTCCTCCCCGTCGTCGACGTATCCCCCGGGCAGTTCCCACACCCATCTATCGATGATGAACCGGTGCCGCCACATCAGCAGGATGTGTGAACCGGGATCATCGAGCACCACGACCATGACGCAGCGCGGCATCCGGAAGACGTACTGCGTGAACGTGGTCCCGTCCGGCAACTCAACATCGGCAAGACTCACGCGGATATGAGGGTTCTCGTCAACGAGCCGTTCACCGTGGATGACCCAGCGGGCGTGTTCTGTTCCGGTATCTCCTGCCACACGCAGTGACGCTACCCGAGGGGGTCTCACGTCCGCTGCCGCCAGACGCAGGCCGAGGGGCAGGGCGCTGGCCGGTCCGTGGGGCCGCCCACCTCCCGCCTCAGCCGGGACGGCGGGACTGGTTCGCAGCATCCGTGATCATGTGGGAGAATACCTACATGACGTCCGGCCGGATTATTATCGGCAGGCGCGTCGGCACCTAGCGGGGCCAGGAAGAAACGGCCCGCACCCGCCGGCGCGCAGACCTCTCGCATCCCGCGAGGGGTCTTTTGCTTTGTGGCGGCAGGCGGTCAACCCAACTCCGGAGGAACGACGAGATGATGCCCGACGACGCATTCCATGTCTACGACACGACTCTGCGCGACGGCGCCCAGCAGGAGGGCCTGTCCCTGACGGTGGCCGACAAGCTGGCGATCGCACGGCGGCTGGACGAGTTCGGTGTCGGGTTCATCGAGGGCGGGTGGCCCGGGGCCATCCCGAAGGACACCGAGTTCTTCCGGCGGGCACGCACCGAACTTCAGCTCAAGCACGCGCGGCTTGCCGCGTTCGGCTCCACCCGCCGGGCTGATACCGCGGCCGCTGATGATCCGCAGGTCGCGGCGCTGCGCGAGTCAGGGGCGCCGGTGGTGACGCTGGTCGCCAAGAGCCATGAGCGGCATGTCCGGCTGGCCCTGCGGACCACGCTGGCCGAGAACCTCGCCATGATCGCCGACACTGTCAGCCACCTGCGCGCCGAGGGCCAGCGGGTTTTCCTCGACGCCGAGCATTTCTTCGACGGTTACCGCTCCGACCCGGATTATGCGCTTGAGGTGGTGCGGGCCGCGGTGGAGGCGGGCGCCGACCTGGTGGCGCTGTGTGACACCAACGGCGGCATGCTGCCCGGCGAGATCGGCGACGTGGTGGCGGCGGTCTCGGCGGCCACCGGCGCGCGGCTGGGCATCCACTGTCATGACGACACCGCCTGCGCCGTCGCGAACACCTTGATGGCTGTGGCCGCCGGAGCGACCCACGTCCAGGGCACCGCGAACGGCTACGGCGAACGGGCGGGCAACGCGAACCTGTTCAGCGTGGTCGCCGGGCTTCAGCTCAAGCAGGGCCGCGAGGTGCTGCCGACGGGCTGCCTGCCCGAGATGAGCAGGGTGGCGCACGCCATCAGCGAGGTCACCAACGTCATCCCGGGCACACACCAGCCCTATGTCGGGTATTCCGCGTTCGCGCACAAGGCGGGGCTGCACGCCTCGGCGGTGAAGGTGGACCCCATGCTCTACCAGCACATCGACCCGGCCCTGGTCGGCAACGACATGCGGATGCTCGTCTCCGACATGGCGGGCCGGGCGTCGGTCGAGATCAAGGGCAAGCAGCTTGGCTACGACCTGTCGGAGGACAAGGCGACCGTCAGCCGGGTGGTGGAGCGGGTCAAAGACCTGGAAGCCCGCGGATTCACGTTCGAGGCGGCGGACGCGTCCTTCGAGTTGCTGCTCCGCGACGAACTCGCGGGGGAGCGACTTCGTCACTTCCAGGTCGAGTCCTGGCGGGTCATTGTTGAACGCCGCACGGGTGGCGAGGTGGTCAGCGAGGCCACTGTGAAGCTGCACGCCAAGGGCGAGCGCATTGTTGCCACCGGTGAGGGCAATGGCCCGGTCAACGCACTCGACAACGCGCTGCGGCTCGCGCTGGAACGCCTCTACCCGGAACTCGCCAGGCTCGAACTGGCCGACTACAAGGTGCGCATCCTGGAAGGCTCGCACGGAACCGGAGCGGTGACCCGGGTGCTCATCGAGTCGGGCGATGGCAGTGGCTCACCCAGCGGTACCTGGAGCACGGTCGGCGTGCACGAGAACATCATCGCCGCGTCCTGGCATGCGCTGGAGGAGGCCGTCACCTACGCGCTGCTCGGGGCCGGTCACCATCCCGGCGAACAGGGCTGACGCACCGGGCGCGGGCCGCCTGCCCGGGCCGC
>DPMS01000127.1 GCA_003541285.1 Actinomycetota bacterium | reverse complement strand
CCGCACCGCGGGACTCCCCCAGGACCCGCCGCCGTTCCAGGTCCGCTCGCCACAACGTGGCGGCATCCGCTACACACCGCGCCCAGGTGGCGGCGAGCGTCAGACCCACATCAGCGGCCACCGTGCTATCCGCCATGCCCACATCCGCCGTGCTCACCGCCCGCTGCACCAGTCCGGCGAGCACATCCACGATTAACTCCGGCACGGGTTCGCGGGGTTGCTCACCAGCAAGCCAGCGGGCCACGGAACTGTGATCGTAGGCCAGCCCACGTATCCCCCGGGCGGCCCCCAGCTCGACAACCCTGCGGGCCAACCCCTTGTGGGACACCCCAGCTTCGGTGATCAGGGCACGCAACTGCTCGTTGGCTGGCTTGGGCCTGCGCCCCACCCGGGCCTCCTCGGCTCCCGTCCCTGTGCTCGCTGCTGTCAGTGTCACATGTGCAACGCATCGCAACCAGCCGTTCAGCACGTGCACGCCCCCCGCGCACACACCCGCCCCCCGTGCACGCGCTACCCGCGCCAGCCCCGGCCAGGTTCGGTGTCCTCATGAGCCACAAACAGCAACTCGTACGCGCCGCCCAGCAACTGCACACGGCGGCAGCCCACGCCCACAGCATCGCCGCCCAGCGGGAATCAGCCAGCAACCCCGCCTACCCCAGTGACTCAGAAGGCGCAGAGCCTTCCGGCTCGCCCGAGGCCACACCCGGGCAGGCACTAGCCAGCCTGCAAGAACAGTTCCCGGCCTTCCGGATATGGCGGGNNTACCCCCAGGCCATCGCCGACGACTACCCGGGCTGGGCCGTCGAACGTGATGACGGGCAGTGGACCGCCTGGTGCCCAGCCATCACCGTCCACGCCACCACAGCCGTCGGTCTGCGGGCACTGATCGAGCAAGCCATCACCGGCGACGACCAACCATGACACTGCTACATGCCAACGGCCGCTGGTGCGGTGACCACGATCGTCCGCCGGGCCGGCTTGCCGCACCGGCGGCCGGTACCGGGACCTACGGTTGCTCTAAGGGCCGCTGCCTGCCAACACTGGTCACGTGCTGGAACTGCGACCGAATTGCGAATGCTGCGACCGGGACCTCGACCCGGCATCCCCGGACGTGATCATCTGCACCTACGAGTGCACCTAGTGCCGCGACTGCGCGCAGAACGTCCTGCACGGCGTCTGCCTGAACTGCGGCGGCGAACTCGTCCGGCGCCCCATCCGCCCGGCCCACCTGCTCGCAGCCGACCCGCCATCGGCCAAGCGGGTAGTACGGCCAGGCTGCACCCCCGCATCCGCCCGCTGATCCGCCCCTACCGCCGACGCGATCGACCCGACCGCCGTGGTGCGGCGAGTCCGACCAGGCCACGTGGATGCTGGATACCACGGCGCGGCGCCACGTCCGTGCCTCCGGTGCAAGGCGCCGGGGGCAGACGCGCCAGTGCGCCAAAGCATGATCAGCCGATGCCGGGCAGGTAGCGGCTGAGGCGACGGGCGATGGCCTCAGCGACGGCGTCGCTATCGCCTCCGTGTTCAACCGCCCTCGCTGGGGCCACTTCGAACGCTGCACGGCTCAGTGTCGCCGCATCGGTGCCGATGACCAGGCTGACGCGAATCGGCGCAGGTGTGCCGTCCGGACCGGGCTCGGTGTCGATGTCGAATACGTAGATCCAGTCGGTCGGCCTGGATTCCCGGTCATCGAGCAGCCGGAATGCGCCATCGGCCTGTTCGTGCAGGTCAGGTGCGCCCAGGAACGGCTGCCATGAGTCCCATACCGGCTGAGGAAGAGCGAGCGCACAGCCAACGGACGCTTCGCGCTTGGTTACCTGGAACTTGAAGGCAATCTGGTAGAACGTCCGCTTGAAGACGTTCGAGATATTCGGTCCCTCGATCCCCCGGCCTGCCCACTCGGGGTTGTCCGCGAGGACTGCTGGGAACCGGTCGCCGTGCAGATCGAGCGCATTGGTGAGTGCCGTGACGGAGTTCTTGTAGGTGCCGTGGAAGTCCATGGTCCGAAGCTCGAATACCCCGTACTTGCCGGCGCGCAGTGCCGGATCGGCAGACGCTGCTGCGACGAGGTCGTGCTCCGCTGGGAGCAACTCGACCACGGTAATGTCGAATGACAACTCAGGCGATGCCGGGGTCTTCGGCAATCCGATCTCACCGCCCAGCTTGTCCTGGAAGTAGACGAATACCCGCTGGTTGCCGTAGACGGCGCTGAGTATCTCGGACTTGCCTGCATGGTCACCCAGAGCGACCACGGGCCGGATCAGAACTGGTTCGAGCACGGGCATGCCGTAAAGGCGCCGCACAATGTCCGCGAGCAGTCCGTCGTCCAGCGCCCGGTACGGGCAGACCAGCCAGTCCTGCCGTGGTCCGTTGCTGGTGGCGCTGATGGTGCAGACCCCGCGTGAGTTTGGGGCCTTCACGCACGGCGTGCTGGTCTTGAGGGTCTCCGTCAGGAAGGGGCAGCGGCCTGACCGTTGGTCGCTGGTCGCCGGGCCGGACGAGGCAACCGTGGGGAAGATCCGGTGCCCGAACCACTCGGCGATGTGCGGGCGCGAGGCGGCGCTTGCGGATGACGGCACACGAGCAGTTCGCCGGTTAGAACTCAACCTCCGCCCTTCTGCTCTCCATCAACCCGGGCAGGCCGGGCAGTCCGGGGAAGAGTTCTCCATGTGTATCAAGAAACGCAACCGGGCGCCGGCGGAATGGCGAACGAAGCCGCGGCCCGAGCTGACCGTCAAGGCACCGCCGGACCTCCGCTCCGATGGCCTCCGCGAGCTGGACCGGCACAGCGTTTCCGACCTGGTCGTATTGGCTCGACCTGTCGCCATGGAACACGAACCGGTCGGGGAACCCCTGCAGCCTGGCGGCCTCGCGGATGGTGATAGTACGGTCCTGCTCCGGATGGATGTACTCGCCCGACTTGGGGTCACGGAAGCGCGTGATCACGGCACGCGGGACCCCATCCCAGGTCATCCGCCTGTACCGCCGCGTGTGATCCTTGCGGAGCGCCCGCTGCATGCTGCCTGGCAGCATGTCCCACGGCAGGTCACGCCAGTCCTGGCCGGGCTTGATCAGCGCCAGCCGGGCAAGGTTAGCCGGTGAGAGCCGCGCGGCATAGTGGTTAGCCAGCTCGCCGTTAAGGCCGGCGCGCATGGCCTCCTGGTACGGTCCCACGGGCGGGCCGACGTAATGCGTTTCCTCTTCTCCCGCCGCGACAGGCGGCAGGTCGGAGATCGCATCGGCTGTCGTGGTGAAACCCTCCAGTTGCCACGGCGGTATCGTGCAATTCGGCAGGAGGTCGCCGATCTCCACCGTCCCCCTGGTCGGAGGCGGAAAGCCGTAACCGGCCGGGATTCCCAGATCCTCTCGCCAGCCGATGATGATCAATCGCCAGCGCATCTGCGGTGCGCCGTACTGACCGGCGAGAAGTTCTGCGCACGCAGCCTTATAGCCCTGCTCGGCTAGCCCCTCGAGGCCCTCCAGGATCGCTCGCAAGTAGGCGCCCCTGGCCAGGTTAACTAGACCAGGCACATTCTCGATCACCACGCACCGCGGCCGGATTGCCTGGGTAAGCCGCAGCACCTCCCGGTAGAGGTTGTTCCGCTCGTCCCAGACCACCCGGGAGCCGATGATCGAGAACCCCTGGCAGGGCGGCCCCGCGAACAGCAGATCCAACTCCCCCGGCCCGATCTCCGCCGCACCCATCAGTGCGGTCGCCTCCACCTCACGGAGGTCCGCGAGGATGAACCGGCCCGGCAAGTTCGCCGCGTGAGTCAGGCCACACGCCCGGTCAGCGTCCACTGCCAGGCGAAGATCCCAACCTGATTGAACCAGCCCAAGCGACGCCCCACCGGCACCACTGAACAGGTCAACAGCGACCGGTCTCACCTGATCAGCTTCCCATCCAACGAACCTGCTTACGCGGAAGTCGGCCCAGGCCGAGAAGCGTGTCGTCGGAACCGTGTCGCCCGACCGCCGCAACCGCACCTACGGCCAGGAGCATTATCCCCGTGCGCACCGACATCAGGGAGCACGACCACCGCAGCGGACAGACGCAGGGCGCGTAACGCTAACCGCGCCAGCCGGTCACCGGGCCAAGGGGGCGGCGTCGTGGCACCCGAGGTGCCAGCAGCGGGTCACCTGGGAGGGGGCGGTGTCGTGGCGGCTGCAGGCGTAGCGTTTCGGCAGGAACTGGTCGCCCAATGCGCCTCGGGCACTACGGACAGGCGCGTCAGCAGCCCAATGCCAGCCCGCGGGGGCCGCGATGCCGCCCCCCTCGCCCCGCCTTAGCAGATCTTGTGGATCCACCCGTGCGGGTCCGGCCGGTCGCCGTGCTGGATGCCGACCAGTTCCTCGCGCAGGCGGAGGGTCACCGGGCCGGGATTGCCGTCCCCGATGTCCCATTCCCCGGTGGCGGACCGCACCTTGCCCACCGGTGTGATCACGGCAGCGGTCCCGCAGGCGAAGACCTCGGTCAGCTCGCCTGACGCGCACGCCTCGCGCCAGTGCGAGACCGAGATCCGGCCCTCTGCTGCCGGGATGCCGAGCGTCGGGGCGAGGGTCAGCAGCGCGTCCCTGGTGACCCCGGGCAGAAGGGTCCCGGTCAGCGCCGGCGTCATGATCCGGGCATCCGGTCCCGTCCCGTAGACGAAGAAGAGGTTCATCCCGCCCATTTCCTCGACCCAGCGGCGTTCCGCAGCGTCCAGCCAGACGACCTGGTCACAGCCGTTGTC
>DPMS01000945.1 GCA_003541285.1 Actinomycetota bacterium | reverse complement strand
GCGGAGACGGGGCGCACAGCAGGCTGCCGACCCCACGGCAGCGGGGCAGCGCCCACCATTGCAGGGTGGCACAGCCGAACCAGGTCACCACGCCAGCGTGCTTGCCTGCCAGCGCGGCACTGCCGTCACGGATCGCGGCCTCCAGGCCGGGCGGGAACTGTGGCGGCTCGGCGGCCTCCGCCCCATGCCAAGGGACGTCTGCCCAGACGAGGCGGCTGCGGGCATCGCCGCACACCCCGGTGCGCGCGGCTAGTGACCGCACCATGACCAGACCGCGACCGCGTTCGCCCAGTGGGCCTGGATCGGCATCGAATTGTGGCCCGCTGGGAGCGCCACCATCAGCGACCGCGACCCGCACCATGCCATTGGTCCAGGTGACTTCCACGGCGAAGAACCCGCCACGCCCGCTGCCCGTGTGGGCGACCGCGTTCCCGGCCAGTTCGGTCGCGACCGTGGCCACGTCGTCACGGGCTGGACAGGCCGGCAGCAGCCCGGCCAGCCAGCCACGCAGCTCACGCAGTTGCGACTCATGTCCTGGGAACACCCGCCGCCAGCGCAACTGCGCTGTGGGCATCAACGCACTCACGAAGTCCTCCATCCGCGAAGCTGGCGGCCGCTCCGTCTCCTGCGACCGGGCACTACCGCTGGGCGGCAAGCGCGGGTGGGCACCCGCAGCCTCCCCGGTGAAAAGGACGCGGCCCGCCGGGTGCCGTTTCGTCCGCCAAGCGTGACTGCCGGGTCATCGCCAGGTCACTCCCTGCGACGGGAAGGTGCGGTTTCCCCGCCGCGGCATGGCCATCTGCGGCACCACCCCCGGACGCCGGTCGCTCCTCTGTGCTGTGATCGGGGACGACGGCGCGACGCTGCGACTGGGAACAAATGGCTCGGCGCGAAGCCGTTTGCGCAGCGTACCGGCCCTGAACCGGCGGGAGCGCTTTGCTCCCAGCACTGGGAATGGCCTGGTCATCAGGTGTGTGCCAAGCTGGGAGACGACCTTTGTGCACACGGTCCAGGTCCAGGAGGACAACCATGCCAGGGCATCTGCGGGCGTTAGCTGCGCCGGTAAGCCGCAGTTGCGACGCTTGGGCTGGCCGGCGTACGGCGGCCGGTGCAGTGAGGTGAACATGCCCGGCGCGAAGGCCAGTCTCCGGGCCGAGCAGGCCGAACTGAGGGATCGGATGCGTGCCCTCGGGCTCGGGTATGAGCAGATCGCGGCCGAATTCACCCGCCGCTACCGATTGCGCCCACGGGCAGCGTGGCGGCAGGCCTATGGGTGGAGCCTCAACCAGGCCGCTGACCAGATCAATGCCACGGCGGCGAAGATCGGCCTGGACCGCGATGGGCGCGCGGCCATGAGCGGACCCCATCTGTCCGAGTACGAACAGTGGCCCGGGCATGGGCCGCAGCCGACCGGCCGTAAGCCAACTCCTCATGTCCTCGCGCTGCTTGCCCTGACGTACGGAACACCTGCGGTCCACGACCTGCTCGACATGGCTGACTATGACCGCCTTTCTCCCACTGACCTGCTGATCCTCGACAAGCGCCGCGATCCCCGGCAGGCCGCGGCCGGGACCAGCGCAGGACCGCTTGCCAGCGAGACCACAGCGAAGCCACGCGTGACGCTGGTCCCCGGAAACGATGCCCCAGGATCCGCGCAAGACCCAGTCCGGCTGACTGGCTGGACCTGGTCGCGATGGTTCCAGCGCCGGCGGAGGCAGGCGGTGGTGTGCTGGCTACCGTTATGGGAGTCACCGCTCCCGGCCGTTTGGGGCAGGACGCCTGGCCCGGAGGCGATGTTGTGACCGCGGTCGCCCACGAGTCCAGTGAGCACGCCGGTGTGACTGCGAGCCGTAACCTCGATGGCGCGACCCTGGATCAGCTCCAGGACGACATCGCCCAAATCACACGCAACTACACCACCGTCTCGCCGGTGGCGGCGTTCATGGAGGCACGGCGGCTGCGCGACCTCGGCTATCACCTGCTGGGGCATACCAGGCGACCGTCGCAGGAGGCTGACCTGTATTTCGCGGTCGGTGTCGCGTGCGGCTTGCTCGCGGCTGCCAGCTTCGGCCTTGGCTGCTGGGATGCCGCCACGGAGCAGGCCCGCGCGGCCTGGGTGTATGGCACACAGGTCGGCCATGCTGGGCTGCGATCGTGGGCGAAGGGGATGCAGGCGCTCGTCGCGTACTGGTCCGGTGATCCCGCAGTAGCAGTGACTCTGGCGGGGAAAGCCCAGGACGTGGCGCCGGCGGGTACTGCGATGGTGCGGCTGCGGTGCATCGAGGCGCGCGCGTGGGCGCAACTGGGCCGCGTGCAAGAAGCCGAGCGTGCGATCGCGAGCGCCGAGGCTGCCCGGGAACGCGTGGACGGCTCCGACGAACTGCACGACCGGATCGGCGGCCAGTTCGGCTTCGACCGCGCGCGCCAAGCCCGCTGCCATGCCACCGCATACCTGCAGCTCGGTAAGCCCGGCGAGGCGATCACGCGGGCGGAGAACGCGATAGGCATGTACGCAGCGATGCCGCCTGGCCAGCGGTGGGTGAAGATCGAAGCGCAGGCTCATGCCGACCTGGCGGCAGCGCACCTCATGAGCGGCGATCTCGACGGTGCCCGGGATGCTCTCCTCCCGGTGCTGCGAACCGCTCCTGGCCTGCGGGTTGAGGGTCTTACCCGCCGGGTGCAGCGGGTTGCTGACCTGCTCGCCAACCAGCGATACCGCGGCTCCAAGCTGGCATGCCAGCTGGGCGGTGAAATCGGTGAGTTCACCGCGGGCACTCTGCGCCGCGCCATCGGATCATGACCGGTACGCATCTGATACGCGCAGCGGTGGAGCGGGCACCGTGGATGAGCGGCCGGCTCGCGTACCTGGTGGGGTGTGAGTCCCCCTCGTCGGAACCGGGTGCGCTGGCCAGGTGCGCCCAGCTGCTCGATGAGATCGGCACGGAGGTCTTTGGCCGTCCTGCGGAGATGATTACCCTTAACGATCACCCGTGCGTACTGTGGCGCGGCGCCGGACCCTCCCAGGTGCTGGTCCTTGGGCATTTCGACACGGTGTGGCCGCTGGGGACACTGGCGGAATGGCCGTACACGGTCGAAAACGGCATCGCGTCGGGCCCGGGCGTGTTCGACATGAAGGCTGGGATCGTCCAGGCCCTCGCGGCGGCCAGCCTGCTGGATGATCACGGCGATGTGACCTTGTTGCTGACCAGCGACGAGGAGATCGGGTCGGCCGCGTCACGGGATCTGATCGAGCGCGAGGCCCGCCACGCGGCAGCCGTTTTGGTGTGTGAACCAAGTGCCGACGGCGGCGCGGTGAAGATCGCGCGTAAGGGTGTGGGGAGCTACCGGCTCGATATCCATGGCAGGGCAGCGCACGCGGGCCTGGAGCCGCACCTTGGGATCAACGCGGGGCTGGAGCTGGCCCACCAGGTCCTCGCGCTGACTGGACTCGCCGACCCCGCCCAGGGGACCACGGTGACACCCACGGTGCTTGCGGCCATGACAACCGCCAATACTGTGCCCGAGCACGCGACCGCCGTCGTCGATACGCGCGCGTGGACAACCGCGGAGCTGGAGCGGGTTGGCCGGGAGATCCGCCAGCTCACGCCTCATCTGCCCGGCGCTGTCGTGGAGGTCAGCGGTCATATCAACCGGTACCCGCTGGAGGAATCCGCGGCGACCGAACTGCTGGTGCTGGCGCAGGACGCGGCGACCGATATCGGGCTAGCCCCGCCGCAGGGTGTCCGCTCAGGTGGCGGCTCGGACGGGAACCTGACCGCCGCGCTCGGCGTACCCACCCTGGACGGGCTGGGCGCGGTCGGCGGCCACCCACACGCCCGCAGCGAGCATACAGACGTCCAGGCCATGCCTGCCCGCGCCGCCCTGCTCGCAGCACTGATCACTCGGATCCGGAAGAACTCGGGCATGCTCGCACGGGGAAGACGAAGCACGTGAAGATCCTTGTCCTGGGCGGCACCTGGTTCCTCGGACGCGCTGTCGCCGAGGAAGCAGTCGCGAGCGGGCACACTGTCACGACCTTCAACCGGGGCCGCTCGGGCCCCGACGTGCCCGGCACTCAGCAGTTTCGCGGCGACCGGGACAACCCGGAGGATCTGGCCCGCCTGGCTGCTGGCCAGTCCTGGGACGCTGTGATCGACACCAGCGGCCAGGTCCCCCGCACCGTGGCTGCCTCGGTGCGGGCCTTGGCCAGGCATGCGGGTCGTTATGTATTCGTCTCGACTGTGTCGGTGTACCAGGGGTGGCCCGTTGAGCCGCTGACCGAGGAATCCCCTATGCTGTACTGCCCCCCAGACGCCGGTCCCGATTACGGCGAGAATCATCCCCGCGGGTATCCGCGACGTTATGGGTTCCAGAAAGCCGGATGCGAACGTGCCGTGACGGAGTTCTTCCCCGGCGGCACTGTCATCCTGCGGCCGGGCGTGATCCTCGGGCCATACGAGTACATCGGCCGGCTTCCATGGTGGCTACGCCGCATCGAGCGAGGCGGCACCGTCCTCGCGCCCGGTGACCCGGCCCGGTCGATCCAGCCCGTGGACGTCCATGACGTTGCCGCGTTCGTCATCACCGCCGCCCACGGGCTGACCGGGGTGTTCAACGTCACCGCACCCTCAGCACACGCCACCTATGGGTCTCTACTTGCAGCCTGCCGACAGGTCACCGGCTCGAACGCCACGTTTACCTGGGTGCCCGACGACTTCCTGCTGCAGCACGGCGTCTGGCAGTGGACGGAGATCCCACTGTGGCGCGTCTACCCCGGCACCTGGGATGTGCGCTCAGCCCGAGCCCACGCCGCCGGGCTCACCTGCCGTCCAATCCACGACACCGTCTCCGCGACCTGGGCATGGCTGGGCGCCGGAGGGACCACCATCGGTCACCACCGCCAGGCGGCCATCGGCCTGGACCCCGCCAAGGAGCGCGACTTGCTCACAGCATGGGCGAGCACTGCGGGAGCCGTCGGCTGACGTGACAGCGGCCCAAGGCTGAGTCGGCGCGGGGAACCACACATTCCCAGTCCAGGGAGTGACACACGGTCAGCGGCTTGCCACGGTAACCATTACGAAGCAAGCTACCGGGCCGGGAGCCCGCCCAAGGGACGTGAACCGCCATGCCACCTTCGCCACCTCCGCTGTCACGGCCACATAGGCGAGTGACGCCCGGGGCCGGGACCAGCTTGCACCGAGCCGCTAAACCGAAGTTCCCCCTGCTTGGGGCGTGGTAGGGCGTCTGCCTGCCGAGACGCGCGGTGATCGGACTTGTTACTGACTACATGTACCCGAGGCGGTGGGAGACGCTGAGGAGCTCGAAGGCCTGGCGCTGGACCGGGGTGGGCGTGGTGATCACGGTGAAGGCGGGCAGGCCCGCGGTGGGCTGGATCTGGTTGGCGGTGATGGTGGCGAGGTCGGCGAGCAGGGTGGCGAAGCTGTGCGCCGGGGCGCCGTCGGCGGTGACCTTGGTGGCGATCTTGGCCAGGGTAGCCGGGGAACGGCGGGCGGGGGCGACCGGGCTGGGCCGGGCGGCCCGGCCTGCGGAGGGGTCGTCGTCTTTGAACAGGACTGGTGCCAGTTTCTGCTGCATGNNGTTGATCACCTTGCCCACGGCAAGGGCGATGTTGTCCTTACCGCGCAGTCGGCGGCGCGCCCGCCGGGTCGCTGCATCGATCTTGGCGAGCTCGGCTTCGGTGGCATCGAGCAGCTCGCCGCGCTTGCGGGCCCGCTCGGCGGCCAGGAACGGGTTGTAGCAGGCGATCAGCCGCTCGCCGGGGTAGTCCGGGGAGGTGATCTCGGCCATATCCTGCTCGTCGAACAGGGTGGGCTGGATGGCGCCCTGAGCCATGAGAGCCTTGATCGCCGGGCCGCGCAGCGCGGTGACCCAGTCCAGCTCCGCGGGTTTCAGGTCGTCTTTGATCCGGGCCTTGGTGATCATCCCGCGGTCTCCGGCCAGGGCCACATGGGTCAGGCCGAACCGCTGCTTGAGCTTGGTGACCTGATCGGCCAGGGTGGCCGGGTCGCCGGTGGCCCCCTTGAACACCTGCACCGCGACCGGGATCCCCTCGGTGGTGGTGAGCACCCCGTAGACGATCTGCAGCCGGCCGCGCACCCCGTCGCGGGCGTGGCCGATCTCGCCCAGCGGGCAGGTCCGGCCCTCGAACGCGGCGGACGACACGTCATACAGCACCAGCGTCCCGCCGGACAGGTGGCGGGCGGCCAGCGCCTCCTCGATGGCCTCCTGCCGTGGCAGCAGCCAGTCCATCGCCGCGTACAGGTCGTCCTCGTCGCAAGCCTGCAGGCCCAGTACCTCGCCCAGCGAGCTGGCCGCGGTCTCGGCGCGCAGCCCGCGGGCGGTGGCCAGCTTGGAGGACCCGTCGATCACCGCCGCGGTGATCATCGCGGTGACCAGGTCCCGCTGCCGCGACGCCGCGGGGGCGATCAGCTCCTCCAGATGAAGCGACCGGATCGTGCCGAGCACCGCGGCCACGTGCCCGTGCGGCAGGCTGCGGCTGATCCCGAACGCGCCCTCCAGCCCGGCGGGCGGCAGGCCCTTCAGCGCCCGCGACAGCGCCTCGACCTTGGCCTCGGGCCAGGCCGACAGGTTGGCCAGGGTACGGTTCTTGACCTTGCCGCCCTCTCGGTAGCTTTCGCGGAGCAGCACCGCCGGCGGCGAGTCCCGGTTCGGCACCCTCGTCACGTACATGACTGCTATTTTAGCCCGAAACACGCATAGTATCAGCTAAGACACGCCCAAATACATGACTACGAATGGTCGCGGCGCGGAGAGATCCTGCCTGGTCGCGGGCGTAACGGGATCCTCGGCAGCCAGTGCTCAGGGGAACTTCGGGCTAAAAGTCCTTGGGGACGCGGCTGTGGTTCACCCAAAGTCTTCGCCCGGGGGCAACGGTGAGCGACCCTGCCGCTGAGACGGATACGGACAGGCCGAATATCGCCCGTGTCTACGACTACCTCCTGGGTGGTTCGCACAATTTCGCTACCGACCGGGCATTCGCTGAGGAGTTCCTGGCCAGGTGGCCAGATGCCCGCGAGACGATGCGCGTCAACCGGGCCTTCCTGGCGCGGGCAGTGAGGTTCCTGGCCGGGGAGGCTGGCATCCGGCAGTTTCTCGAC
>DPMS01000616.1 GCA_003541285.1 Actinomycetota bacterium | reverse complement strand
GCTCGCCTGGCACCGGCGGCTCATTGCACGTAAATGGGACTATTGCCAGCAAGCGGCGTCCGGACGGCCGTTTTGAACATCGACGCCGACTGCACCACGGCATAGAGGCTGCGACCGTCGCTCGAGTACGCGATAGACGTGCGGCCAAGATCCTGCTCCTGCAAGGCGCCTTTGATCTTGACAGGGTCGAACGTCGCCACCGTCGGTCGAGAGGTAGAAGCCATTGCAGTTCGAGCCCGCGCGCCAGCCGACGACCGCGAGCACCTGTGCGCCGGCCGTGTTGGGCCGCACCGCGACATCGCTGACGAAAGCGACGCCCGGAGCACCCGTCGCCGCCGAGCAGGCGGCCGGGAGGCCGGCACCCGGTGCAAGCACAGGCGTCCACGCGCCGCTCGTCGTCGAGACCGAGTGGCGCCAGGGGCCCTTGTCGGTCGCGGCGAGCACGTAGCCGTTGTCGAACGCGACCCGCGAGACGGTCGTGTTCTGCAGCTCGTCGCCCCCAACGCGGTTCCTCAGGCTGGCCTCGATCCGCTACGCTCATGATCAGCCCAATCCGGCGGCCTTGCGAAAGATGGCCTGCAGAACTTCGCGAGCGGTCTTGCCCGTGTCGAGCAGGATCATGTTTATGCGCCACCCGTCGCGCGTGCTGGCGACGGCGCACGATATGCAGACGAACGACTCCTTTGCCCCGTGACCGGGCTGTATCGCGGCGCACAGCGTGGCCCAATATTTGCCATCACCCGACGCCAATGTGCTCCTGTCGGCGTCATATCCGCGAACATGCACGTCGTGTGACCGCAATGCGAGCAGCGCAGAATGGATCGCGGGCAGACCTCGGACTACGAAGGCGTCCTCGGCCAGGCCATGCGAGATCACGTCGATTGGCTGGCGCAGGTGCGCTGTAGCGCCCGCTGTCAGGGTCCGCTCCAGGCCGGCCAGCGTCGGATTTTCGATTTGAGGGCCGAACTGGCCTATGGCGGCTCTCACGCCGACTTCCTGCGTGCTGTCAGCGGTCCGTATGGAACCTGGCACGGTGCCGCCGAGGATGGCCCGCCACCGGCTGGCGTTGGCATCGCTGATGGCGCGGCTGGCCCGGTGGTCACCGATCACGAGTGCTCGCGATATCGCATTGGCTGCTCCGCCTACGTGATGGACGTAACGTGCCGCCTGCAGAACGCGCGCCATCGGCCGGGACTCGACTCCGGATCCGGTATCCGACAGCCGGTAGCCGGCTGGAGGCAGAAAGTACAGCTCGTACCAGCGGCCTCCGATCTTAAGCTCAACTGCCGGACCAGAAAGCCTGCTGGTCCTCCAGCGGACCCTTTCTATTTCCGTGAGAGGGACTTCGGTGCAGTGCGTCGCGAAACCGGGTTTCTGGTCCTTTCGAAACCACGGGAGCACCCCTAGATCCTGATATTCTGTGTATCTGACGTGCCCGTTAATGTAGGTCAGCTGGCCAGGGTTCCGCTGGAACGCGCCCATAACGGTGTCAGGCTCCCGCCACACCGGGCTCATGACGCATTCGGCCCACGTAGTCATCGCTGGCCCCGGCCCGTGCCAGGTGCTATCCGCCGGCCCGGTTCATCATTTTGATCAGCTTGCGCGCAATGACGACGATGACCGACACGAAGAATATCCCGCCGCCTATTACGCCGATCCAATCACCTAAAACCTGCGTGTTCATGCCCGCGATCGTTCCTCTCACTATACTGATTCGGCTCTAGCATGCATTCGTGACGTTGTCAATGGGGCAGGTTGGTCGGCCATGCTGAGGACCGGCCGCCCCATGTGCCGCTCGCGGCAGGATCGCCGAGCAGCTTCTGCCGCGAGCGGGATGCCCTGACCGGCGCAGGACCCGTGATCGGCGTGGACGAGGCGCCCAGATACGCGCTACCCCGTCGCGCCACACCCTCGTTTCCCCAGCTCAAGCCTCCAGCGTCTCGGTTACCACGGCGCGATGGTCGTCTGAGGAACCGGGGGTCTGTTGTCGCCCTTCCCTCGCCATCCGGAACGATCCTTAATGCGCTCGCTGCGACCCGGGGCGCGCACCTTTCAGAACCATCCAGGCGGTTCTGCCTTACCGTCGGAATATGCCTGCCAGAAAGCGGCCGGCCCCCGAGGACACGGTGACCGCTCGCCGTGTCTTGCTCGACGGGCTTGCCCGCGACGCTGACGGCTGTGAGCTGGTGAGCGGGCTTGAGCCCCTGCACCCGCGGGACAACACCTTCCCCGGCGAGGTGTTCCTCAACGTTGCCGCGGACGCGCTGAGCTGGTGCGGGGCCAGCCGGGCTGACCCGGCCAGTGCTGCTTGCTGCAACGCCGACCGCTGAATGGGCTGACACGGCCATCTGGCGCTGGGATAATTGGTGCGGTGAGTCCGCGAAGCCGAGGGCGCCCACCAGGCCGGGGCCGGCGCCGTCAACCGGTGCGGCGCCCGGCAGGAAACCGCAGGGGCACGCTTGGCTTGCTGCCGCGGCCTGGGAATGAACCGGTGCCGGGGGCTGAAGAGACCGCGGACTGCTGGTTCGACGACCCGGCACCTGGCGATCGGCAATCGTGGGTGGTTCCGCCGGGGCACGGCAGCTACCGGGGACTGCACCTGGAACAGCTGGACCCCGCGGACGAGGCCGAGCTCACCTTCCTGATCGAGGCGATACACCCCGAACTGGCCGATGCGCTGGGCAGCGATGACGAGGTGATCGGCGGCGGCGAGCCGTTCAGCCCCAGGCTGCACATCGCGATGCACCAGATCGTCGCGAATCAGCTTCTGGCCGGCGACCCGCCGCAGACTTGGCAGACGGTACAGCGGCTTGCCGCGCTCGGCTATGACTGGCACAACACCATGCACATGATCGCGGCCGTGGTCAGCGACGATGTATATCACGCGTTGAAGGAGGACCGGCCCTTCGACCCCGGCGGCTACATCCGGCGGCTGCACGAGCTGCCCGGTGACTGGCCGCCACCGTAAGCAATGGGGAGGCGCGGCGACAGCGCCCGGAGCAGCGCCGGTCACGGCTTTTGCTGTAGGTCAGCCCGAAGTCGTGCTTCCATTCCTGCCCGTCGGGTGAGCCTTCCCAGGCGCCGGTGATCGTGGTGCCGTGCTGGAGATGGTCCCGGTGTCGCGCTGCCAGAAACCGGGTGCCTCCCGCCACAGCTTCCAGACATTGCCGCCGAAGGTCATCTGGTAGAGGCGGGTAACGCCACGGGAATCGTAGTAGTGCTGGCGTGCAGCCCGTCCGCGCAGGCGGCATCACTCGCAGACCACGCGAGTTTCGCCAAGCCCCAGGAGAGTGCAAAGCGCCTGCCGATTCGGCGCTTGGGATGCGCCCCATTGACGTATCGGCGGTTGCCGCACAGATCATCCTGATCGGTCCGGGTGAGGCGCCGCGGGCGACCGATGCGAGCACGGTCGTCCGCCGCAGCGGAGTATGCGCTTGTGCGCCAATGGCCAGGCTTTGTCCCTGGGCGGGTGCCTGGACCGCTGCGCGGGCCTGTGCCAGGGTTAGCGGGGTGCGGCTGCGGAAACTGGGCCATTGCTGCCTGCTGCTGGAGGAAGCCGGCTCGCGGCTCCTGGTCGACCCCGGCTGTTTCTCGGCCGGGTTCGAGGGGCTCACCGGCTTGGACGGTGTGCTCATCACCCACATCCATGAGGATCATCTCGATGCCGGCCGGATGGGTGCCCTGCTCGAACGTAATCCCGATGCCCGTGTCGTCTGCGACGAAGCGAGCGCCGGGCCACTGGCCGAACGCGGAGTCACGGCTCAGGTCGTGCACGCAGGCGACCAGCTCGACCTCGGGGTGCCCATCGCGGTTTACGGCCGCGAGCACGCGGTTATCCATCCCGATCTGCCCAGCGTCCCGAACGTCGGCTACCTGGTGGCGAACCGGTTCTTCTATGCCGGGGATGCCTTCACGGTGCCGGGCATACCGGTCGAGGTACTGGCGGTACCCGTAGGCGCCCCCTGGATGAGGATGTCGGAGGCCGTGGACTGGCTGCGCACCCTGCGCCCACGGGTAGCGGTACCCGTTCACGACTACGGGAACGTCTTCGCCGAGATGGCCTACCACCTGTTCGAGCGGCTGACTCCCAGCGGAACAACGGTAACCGTCCTCGACGGCCAAGCCCCCGCAGAATTCTGACACCCCGTCTCACCGCAAGCAGACCGCCCACTGCAACCACCCCGAACGCGTCATAACGATCCTTCCCGGGGCAGTACCTGCCCGTCCAGCGACCTGAAAGGGACCGCGCCGAACGAATCCTCTTTGTGTCAAGTGGGTTTGCGCAGTTTCCTCGCGGGCGCTGCTGGCGTGGCTCGCCGGGCTGGGGTAGCCCGTCGTACGCCGGGTTGTGGTCCTGGAGTGGCTTGTCCGAAGAGCCGGCGATTGGGGTGGGAGCCGGCCGCGCTGGAGTCAGAGTCGTTCCCCGGTTGCCCTCCCGGGTCCTTCTGGCGGATGGTGACGAGAGCGGCGGCGAGGTGGAGGTAGAAGTCCACGATCTTGGCGTTTGCGTTCGGTGCCGCGGCGCAGTTTGCCGTAGCCGTTCATCCACGAGGATCGCCCGGCCACCCAGCGGGTGCCGGCCTGGATTGGGGGCGGGGACGCCCTTGCGGGCGATCTGGCCATCGAAGCCCAGCTGGTCCAGCAGCTGGCGGGTGGGCTGGCTGTCGTAGCCGCGGTCCAGGTGGCAGGTGCGGCCGGCGGGCAGGATGTGATCCAGCCGCCGGCTGGCGGCCTGCAGGGCGGGTTCCAGCAGCGGCGAGTCGTGCCGGTTCGCCCCGGCGGAGGCGATGCCCAGCGGTATGCCGGACCCGTCGCTGGCCAGCGAGCGTTTCAGGCCGCCCTTGCGCCGGTCCACCGGAGACGGCCCGGCCCGCTCACCGCCGCAGGTGCCTTGGTCAGGCACCCGTCCACCGCGACATCACCCAGTTCCAGGCCGATGATCTGGTCATAGGCGCGCAGCGCGGCGGCGTGCAGCGCCTCGCCCAGACCCGCCTCCGCCCATTCGGCCACCCTCCGGCGGATGATGCGGTCCGGGCACCCCGGGGGTGGCGATCCGCCCATACCCGCTGCCGTGCACCAGCGCGGCCACGACGTGCTCAAACACCACCCGGCCCGCCGCCGGCACTCCCCTATTGCCGGGTGCTCTTACTAGCGTGTTCGCGTGGCCTGCAATCGCTCAAGCCGCGATATGTGCGATCACAACTAGCAGTATGAATATGACTGACATGCCGATAGCGAGGGCGCTAAACACGATCCCCGCTGTCGTGGCTGTCTGGTTGGTTGCCTCGCCCTTCTTGATCCGGCCACGGTTAGAAATGCCCTGGCTCAGGCCGGCCCCTCCTAGCAGGAGGGCAAGAATGCAAAGCGGCCAAAGCACCACCAGACTGATGAGGTCGAGGGCTGTGCCTATGATCCCCAGGACCAGCGAACTGGTGCCGAGGCTATTGTTCGGGGCTCGGTACTGCTGCGGCGGGTAGTACTGCTGCTGCTGCGGCGGCAGCGGCCCTGGCGGCGGCGTCTCCAGTTCCTGCCGCGCTACTGGCGGAGCCTGCGGCGAAGGAAGCGGTACCTGCTGCACCGG
>DPMS01000820.1 GCA_003541285.1 Actinomycetota bacterium | reverse complement strand
CGAACAGCACCACCTCGGCGCGCCACTCGCGTTCGGTTGGTTTGACATGCGACAGCAGGGCGTCGACGAACTGATCGAGGGTCGGGTGGTAGCCCGGCAGCGCCTGCAGCGGCTGGCCCAGCGTCTGTTCCAGATTGACGCCGAGAATATGTCCGGCGGCCGCATTGCTGGTGTGCAGGATGCCGTCGGCGTCGAGGGTGAGCAGCCCGGCCGGGGCCGCCCTCAGCCGGCCGCCGAGCGCCGCGTTGAAAACCGCGCCGAACACCGCCGCGCCCACGCTCTGCCCGAGGAACCGGCAGAACATGACCGTCCCGGTGACCACGCCGCGCTGCTGCCAGCGCACCGTGGACTGTGGCCCCACCACCGTGCACACAGCGATCAGGCCCAGCCCGAAACCGAGCACGAACGTGCTCACCACCGGCTGCCAGACCTGCCCGTCCGCGAGGGTGAGCAGGAGGAAGACAACGGCGGCCAGGCAGATCGCCGCGCCGATCACCTCGGTGTCGCGGAACCCGAGCCGCAGGAAGAAGCGGTCGGACACCCAGGATGCGACCGGCCAGCCGATGCTCATGGCG
Source organism: Actinomycetota bacterium (assembly GCA_003541285.1). GTDB lineage: Bacteria > Actinomycetota > Actinomycetes > Streptosporangiales > Streptosporangiaceae > UBA9676. The sequence continues at coordinate 3,696 of DPMS01000820.1, read as the reverse complement.
GCGAGGACACCGCCGGCCGCGACCGCGCCCAGGCTCAGCACCGACTGCCCGTAGACGGGCAGGAAAGTGCTCGGGCCGATGACAAGCAGCCCCAGGCCGAGCGAGGCCAGGCCTGACCCCGCCAGCACCCGGCGGCGCCAGAACCAGGGCGGGACGATCGGCTCAGCGGCCCGGCGCTCGACGACCACGGTAGCGGCCGTCGCCAGCGCCGCGAGCGTGAACACCGCGATGCTCGGCGGCGACCACCATGGCCAGGCGGACCCGCCCTGCAGCAGCCCGAAGATGAGTGCCCCGGCGGCGATCAGGACCATCACCGCGCCCGCCGCATCGATCCGGTGCCGGGTGCGGGCCACCCGTTCGTGCAGGAAACGGCCGATGAGGGCGATCGCTGCCGCCCCCAGCGGCAGGTTGATGATGAAGATCCAGCGCCAGGAGACGTACTGGGCGAGGGAGCCACCCACCGTCGGGCCGAACACCGCCGACACGCCCCACACGCTGGACAGCCAGCCCTGAACCCGGCCCCGTTCCTCAAGGTCGTAGAGGTCACCGGCGAGCGTGTTGACGGTCGCCATGATCGACCCCGCACCGAGGCCCTGCAGCCCGCGGAAGCAGATCAGGCTCACCATGCTCCAGGAAGACGCGCACAGCGCGGAGCCGGCCAGGAAGATGAGGGTGCCGCCGATCAGGATCGGCTTGCGTCCCCACAGGTCAGCCAGCTTGCCGTAGACGGGGATGGTTACCGTCTGGGTCAGCAGGTAGGCCGAGAACACCCAGCTGAACAGGGAAAATCCACCAAGATCACGCACCACCTGGGGGATGGCGGTGGAGACGATGTTGTTGTCCATGGCGGACAGTGCCATGGTGACCATCAGCGCGATGAGGACCGGCCGACGGTGTTCGGGGCGGGCCGGAGCGGTAGCAGCCGGACTGGTGGGGGCAGTCATTCTCGCTCGAAGCCTAGTGGCCCGCTGGCCCGCCCGGTGGCCAGCCCCCCGCTGAGCGGATAACCGGCGGTCCGGTGGGGTGGCCGGACATGGCCGAAGGCCAGGGACGATGGTCATTGAGGCACCCCGCCTCATTCTTGTGCGTTACGATTCCCGGGCTTCACGGGAAAATTGCACAGACGTCATATCACCGTGAGAAGAGGGTGGGTGGCCATGGACGTCGGCGGTGTGCCGGGGGGGCCTGAGGACGCGGGCGGCGCCCAGGAACCGCAGCCGGGTTCCGGGCCGGGGCCGTCCTGGCCGCCACCCCCGGGGGGCCCCACCGGGTATGGAAGCCCGGGCGGTCCCGCCGGGTACGGAGGCCCGCCAGGGACGCCTCAGCCCGGCTACGGCAGGCCGGCCCCCGGCGGGCCGGCCCCCGGCGGGCCGGCTTACGGCAGCCCGGGTCAGTGGCCGCAGGGATACGGGACCCCCCTGGGCACGCGGCCGCCCACGTATCTGGCGTGGGGGATCGCCGCCGCGATCGGCGGGGTGCTCTTCTGCCTGATCGGCGGCGTGCCGACGGCCGTCGCCTCGACCATCTACGCACGGCGGGTACAGCAGAAGTGGGCGGCCGGCGATCAGCAGGGCGCGCTGCAGGACTCCAGGACCGCCCGGACCTGGGCCATCATCGCCACCGTGCTGGACGTCCTGGGGATCTTCCTCGTCGTGTACCTCTTCACACAGGGCCCCGTCACGACCGGGAGCCCCTGACCGTCGGCCAGGCCAGCCCGCCTAGCCCGGCACGACGACGTACTGGCGCAGGCAGAGGTCCTGGAAGGTGACCGGGCCGCGGGGGCCGGGGACGTGATCTACGTTGATGCCGGTCTCGGGGACGCCGCGGAGCTTGAAGCCGTCCAGCAGCCGGGTGCTGGCGTTCCAGAACGCGCCGGTGCCGGTGTAGGCGGCCAGGAACTCCTGGGCGGCGGCGGCATTGGCGGTGACCACGCTTGCCGCCAGGCCCGAGGTCTCCTCGTTGGCGGTCCGGGCCGCCTGCGCCGGGCCCGGCACCGCGGCTACCGTCACGGTCGCCTCGTTGCCGTCGTCCAGCGCCCACTCATGGCCGAGCGGATGGGCATGAGGGGGCAGGGAGGGCCGCACACCGGCGGCGGCGATGGCCGCCGCTGCGACCGGGAGCAGCTCATCCCAGGCGGCTTCCTGTATGAGCAGCAGGTTCAGGCGGTTGCAGACACCTAGCCGGTCCAGGCTCCCGGTGATGATCTGCGCCGCCATAGCCGGGTCGGCGGCGGCGTCCAGATACAGCACGCCACCACCGTCAGCGTGGGCCAGGGTGCGGACCCCGTGCCTGGCAGCCTCGGCGGCGAGCGTGCGGGTGGTCTCGCCGCTGCCGCGCAGGATCACCAGCGGGATGAGGCCGGGGTGGCGGACCAGTTCCGCCGCGGCTTCCCGGTCGGCGGAGCGGATCAGCTGCAGCGCACCGGGGTCCAGCCCGGCGGCAGCCGCCGCCGGGCTGATGACATGATCGAACAGTGCCGCCGCCGACCGTAGCGCAGCACCGCCGGTGCGCAGCACCCCGGCGTTACGTGATTTCAGCAGTTGCGAGGCGACATCCACGGTCACGTTCGGGCGGGCCTCGTAGTTGGCGCCGACCACTCCCACCGGGACCCGGCGCTCGGCCAGCCGCAGCCCACCGGGCAGGTCACGGACGTGCTCCTCGGCGGGCGGGAACGGGGCGTCGGCGAGCAGCCCGAGCTGGCGGGCCATCTCCGCGAGCCTGGCCTCATCCAGCCGGAGCCGGTCCAGCAGGCCCCGGCNNCCCGGCCCAGCCCGGCTGCTTCACCGCCGGCGACATCGGCGGCGTTCGCGGTGAGGACCTCATCGCGGGCTTCGCCGAGCAGGGCCGCCATGGCGCGCAGGGCGGCGTCGATCACCTCGTCCGGGGCGGCCGCCAGGGAGCGGGCACCCTCCCTGGCCGCCTCACCGCCAGCGGCAACGGCCTTGACGACATCAGACACGGAATGCTCCTGGAGTCAGCACCGGCTCAGAACAGCACGGAGGCGAACGTGGCAGTCTCGGTGAATCCCACCCGCCGGTAGGCGGCCCGGGCCGGGGCGTTGAAGTCGTTGACATACAGCGACACCACCGGCGCCACGTTGCGCAGCGCCGCCACGACCAGCGCGGCCATCCCGGCTTCGGCCAGCCCGCGGCCGCGCAGTCCGGGCCGGACCCAGACCCCCTGCACCTGGCAGGCCAGCGGGGTGACCGAGCCGATCTCGGCCTTGAACACGACCTGGCCGTCCTCGATCCGGGCGAACGCCCGGCCGGTGGCGATCAGCTCACTCACCCGCGCGCGGTAAGCGGCCCCACCATCGGGCCCCACCGGGGAGACCCCCACCTCCTCGGTGAACATGGCGATCGAAGCCGGGAGCAGGATGCCCAGCTCCTCCGGGCGGACCCGGCGCACCAGCGGGTCGGGCGCCACCTGCGGTGGCCCGGACATGGCCATGACCGGCTGCACGGCCCTGATCTCCCGGGGCCGGCCCCAGTACGGGCGCAGCAGCTCCCACAGGCCGAGAGCGTCCGGTGCCAGCCCGACAATCGATGAGCAGCGGCGGCCGAGCAGGCGCGCACGGCCGGCGAACGCCGTGATGGCGGCGGGCGTGGCGGCGACCGGCACCATGTTCGCGCCCACGTAACATAGCGAGGTGATCCGCCCGCCGGACTGGTAGCCCCATATCTGCCCGCCCAGCCG
>DPMS01000558.1 GCA_003541285.1 Actinomycetota bacterium | reverse complement strand
CGATCTTGGGCCGGATTGGATGAGACTGCCCTGGTCAGGCGCCAGCCGCCAACTGCAGATGGGCCGAGTTAAGTGAGACAGGGCCGATTTACTGGCGACGGGACACCAGTCAGCGTCAGGCCCCAGTCAGCGTCAGGCCCCAGTCAGCGTCAGGCCCCAGTCAGCGTCAGGCCCCAGTCAGCGTCAGCCCGCATCGGGCGGGGCCGAGGCGATGTCGATGAGGACGCAGGGCTCGTCCCCGACCACCCACGCGTCGTGGCCGGCGCTGATCACGTGCCCGTCGCCTGGGCCGAACTCCGTCTCGGAGCCGTCGTCCATCCGCACCGCGAACCGCCCGGAGAGGACGATGCCGGTATGGGGCACCTGGCAGGAGGCGGTTCCGGCGGCCGGCTTGATGTCGGTGGACCAGCACCACCCGGGGTTGAACACCGCCCGGACGATGGTCGCCCCCGCGATGGTGACCACGTTCATGTCGCCGTGCTCGAAGCTTCGCTTCTGGTCAGGGGTATCGAGGTTCTTCCCGGCGAGCGTCATGGCGTACCTCCAGTGCGATTGGCTGTGTTACCGGCATCGTGCGCGGCCGGCCACACGCCCACATCGGGAAGAACACGTAACTGCGGGGGCCGTCCCGGCTACGTGTTCCCCCGGGGCCGCCCGGCTGACCAGGCCGGCCTGGCGTGCCCGCTACTGGGCGGATTCCGCTGGTGGTGGGCCTGCGATGGCCCTGCCGTTCATGTCGTCTCCTTTCGCAGCCGGACTCCATCACCGTCGGGCTGACGCCTGCTCCCGCTGACGGGCCCGTCCGTGGCGGCGCCCGGCTCCGCTTTCTGGCCGACGAACAGCCCGTACCCGGCGAACTTGAACACGTCCGGGGAGACGTCGAACTGCTGCCTGATCGGCTGCCTCATGGCCGGATCCATGAGGTAGAGGCGCAGCGCCCGCCCCCAGGCGGGCAGGATCTGCGACCAGCCGATCCACCCGATCCGGCTCCTGATCTCCGCGCTGCCGGGAATGCCTGGTTTGCCGCGCGGAACCGAGATGCCGGTTCACATCGTCGAAGTACTACAGGAGTCGAAGCACTTCAGGAGAGGTCGATGGGACGCGGTCGTGGGTACGGCTCTTCGGCGGTCATCCTGCTGTTGTGCCTGGTCCTTGGCGGGTGCGCTCACCAGCGGGCGGCTGGGCCTGTCGCGACGCCGCGCCACGGCGGCGACGGCCTGGTTGGTGTGCATTGGCGGCTCAGGGAAGTGGCGGGCCCGGCCGGCGCATTTGCCGTCCCTGCGTCCCTTGACAGCTGGCTGGAAGTAACAAGCCGGTACGCGATGTCGGGCCGGGATGGGTGCAACACATTTACCGCGGCAGGACATCGATCGGCACAGGGCTTCACCGCTTCCGATGTGACCGAAACAGCCAACGGGTGTCTGAGTGATCACGGCGTGCTCGATGCCGCGCGGAGTGGTTTCAGCAGTGTCCTCAACGGCCAGCTGACACGCGTCCAACTCTCCGGACCGCAGCTTCGGTTGACGACGAGGAAGTGCACGCTTGTCTTTGCCGCCGCAGGGTCCGGCCGTTAGGGAGCCCAGCCACCGCGGGGATGGGGGCGGTGTCACACCGTCGGGCGTGATCAGCTACGCCGCGGAGCAAGGGCCCGCACCAGCCAGGGGTTTCGGCTACCCGGCCGGCTTCTCCAGGTGGGCGGTGTCGTTGAAACCGCGGACGACCCACCGCTCCCCGGCCACCACCAAGCGGGAGATGGACGCGTTGTCCGCGGTGATGAACGCGAACGGCCGGGACCCGGCCGCCACCGCCAGCACCTGGCCGATCACGCCGCCGTGCGTGAAGACCGCCACCCGCTGGTCGGGGTGGGCGGCGGCCATCCGCCCGATCGCATCCCGGACCCGGCGGGAGAATTCGGCGGCCGGCTCGGCACCGGGAATCACCTCGAAGCTCTCCTGCTCCCACATCCGCAGCGCGGTGGGATGGTTCTCGGCCACCATCTTGCGGAACAGGCCGCCCTCCCAGTCACCAAGGCCGACCTCCCGCAGCCCAGGCTCCACCCGCGGGTTCAGGCCGAGCCTGGCGGCCAGCGGTGCGGCTGTCTCAGCCGTGCGCCGCAGAGTCGTGACGTAGATGGCCTCCAGCCCGGCCGCGGCCAGCCGGGTGGCGACCTGCTGTGCCTGCTCGCGTCCCGCTGGCGAGAGCGCCGGGTCGGAGCGCCCGTCCACCAGCGGGAACGGGCTGGCCAGCGACGCGGGGGCCGACTCCCCGTGGCGCACCAGGATCAGTTCGGTGGCGCCCGGCGGCACGCGGAACCGGTTCTGGCGGTAGCTGTCCGCCTGCGGCAGATCTTCGGGCGCTGTCACAGGTGCGTAGCGTAGTGGGACTCCTGACCCGTCATTCACTGCCCCCGGCGGAAGGCGGGGCTGCCCGCAGGCGCGTCACCTTGGCGGTGGGGAGGCGAACCAGTTGGCGGTGAGGAGGCCACCGGCTAGTGGTGGGAGGCGAACCAGGGCTGGTGCAGGTCCAGGTAGGTGACATCGTCGAGCAGAGACATCTCCTCCTCGATCACCTGGCGCGCCTCGGGCGGCACCTCTTTCCGTTCCGCCTCCCGGGCGGCGGCCTCGGAGGTGAAGGCGATGGTCTCGGTGAAGAAACCGTCGTCGCCGATGGCGATGGTGGCCCCGAGCACATCGGGCCGGTGCCGGGAGACCAGTTCCGTGGACTGCTCCGCCAGCGTGTGCATCCGGTCGCGGTCGCGCACCCGGCCCTGGATGATCTGCACGAAGCCAGCGTGGTCGGAGCCACCGCCGAGCAGGAGCATGGTGTCGGCGCAGTCGTGGAAGGTGATCGGCCCGGTGAAGTGGCGTTCCATCTCGCGCCACCAGGCCTGCTGCTCAGGACGGGCGCCGTTGCGCTGCGCCGCTTCCGGCGACTCGAACCGCACCACCGCGACCAGCATCCCCTCGTCGGTGAACCCGTAGGTCCCGCCCAGCCAGCCTTCCGCGCCCGGTTCCAGGTCACGCAGCCAGCGGTCCATGGTGGCCCGGGCAGCCGCCCGGTCGCTCACCGGGCCCTGAATGATCTGAACGAACATGATCGAAAACCCCCGATCGGGCCGGCTCGCAGCGTGTCCCCCGCAGTCACCGGCCCGTCGACCTCGGCTTATTGCTCCCACTATGGTAAGAGTCCGCCGCCGGGGCGCCTCAATGGGGTGGTGCCGCTGAGGCGCATGGGAGGGCGCATGACGCAGGATCGCTACGACTTCGTGATCGTCGGCGGTGGCTCGGCGGGCAGTGCCCTGGCCAGCCGGCTTTCTGTCAACCCGGCCACCCGGGTGCTGGTGCTCGAGGCCGGCCGCCCGGACTACCGCTGGGATGTGTTCATCCACATGCCGGCCGCGCTCACCTTCCCGATCGGCAGCCGGTTCTACGACTGGCAGTACCAGTCGGAGCCGGAACCGCACCTGAACGGACGGCGCATCTACCACGCCCGCGGGAAGGTGCTCGGCGGCTCCAGCAGCATCAACGGGATGATCTTCCAGCGCGGCAACCCGATGGACTACCAGCGCTGGGCCGCCGACCCCGGCATGGCGGACTGGGACTACGCCCATTGCCTGCCCTACTTCAAGCGGATGGAGACCTGCCTGGCCGGAGCGGATGAGTACCGCGGCGGGGACGGGCCGCTGGTGCTGGAACGCGGGCCGGCCACCAGTGAGCTGTTCCAGGCCTTCTTCGAGGCCGTGCAGCAGGCGGGGTACCCGCTCACCAGCGATGTCAACGGCTTCCGGCAGGAGGGGTTCGCCGCCTTCGACCGCAACATCCACCGCGGCAGGCGGCTCAGCGCGGCCCGCGCCTACCTGCACCCGGTGATGGGCCGCCCCAACCTGGACGTCACCTGCCGCGCCTTCGTCACCAGGATCCTGTTCGAGGGCAAGCGGGCGGTGGGCGTGGAGTACCGCCGCGGCGGCGGCGCGCCCCGGCGGGTCAGGGCGGGCGAGGTCATCCTGTGCGGCGGGGCGATCAACTCCCCGCAGTTGCTGCAGCTGTCGGGGGTGGGGAACGCTGCCGAACTCGCCGCGCTCGGCATCGGTGTCGTCGCCGACCTGCCCGGGGTGGGGGAGAACCTGCAGGACCATCTGGAGGTCTACGTCCAGCACGCCGCCAAGCTCCCGGTGTCGGTGGCCCCGGCCCTGAAGTGGCGCAACCGGCCGATGGTCGGCGCCAGGTGGCTGTTCGCGCGCAGCGGGCCAGGGGCTACCAACCACTTCGAGGCAGGCGGCTTCGTCCGCAGCAACGATGAGGTCGCCTACCCGAACCTGATGTTCCACTTCCTGCCCATCGCGATCCGTTACGACGGCTCGGCGCCCGCCGGCGGGCACGGCTACCAGGTGCACATCGGGCCGATGTACTCGGACTCCCGGGGCACGGTCAAGATCACCTCTGCCGATCCGGCCGTCCACCCGGCGCTGCGCTTCAACTACCTGTCCACAGCCAGCGACCGGCGGGAGTGGGCGGAGGCGATCGCGATCGCGCGCGACATCCTCAGCCAGCCCGCTTTCGCCCCCTACAACGCCGGTGAACTGTCCCCGGGGCCAGCGGTGAGCACCGACGAGCAGGTCCTCGACTGGGTGCGCCGCGACGCCGAAACCGCCCTGCATCCCTCGTGCACCTGCAAGATGGGCACCGGCGAGGGCTCGGTCGTCGATCCCGCCAGCATGCGGGTGCACGGGCTGGAAGGGCTGCGGGTGGTTGACGCCTCGGTGATGCCCTACGTGACAAATGGCAACATCTACGCGCCGGTGATGATGACGGCGGAGAAGGCGGCCGACCTGATCCTGGGCAACACCCCGCCCCCACCCGAGACTGTGCAGTTCTACCGGCACAGGAGGCGGGATGGCTGACCCGCGGGACCCGCGTGGCCTGCGCGACGACGCCCCGCTGCTGGATGCCTGGCTCACCTTCACGGCGCAAGCCGAACAGGGCAAGCTCACGCCGATGAGCGTGCCCGGCCACAAGCAGCGCCAGGGCCTGACCGGCGCCGTCGTGGCGGGCGACGTGCCGCTCTACGGCGGGATCGACACCATCAAGCGCGCGGATGTGCTGCTGGCCGACGCGCGGCAGCGGGCGGCCAGGCTGTGGGGCGCGGACTGGTGCCAGTTCTCGGTGGCTGGATCTACCCACGGCAACCAGGCGCTGGCGCTGGCCGTGGGCTCGCCGGGCCGGGAGGTGATCATCACCAGGAACCTGCACCGCTCGCTGCTGCTGGGCCTGGTCCTGGCCGGGCTGCGGCCGGTGTGGGTGCTGCCCGAACGGGACCCGGCGACCGGCCTGCCCGGGGCGGTCGCGGTGGACACCGTCCGGGCCGCCCTCGCCGCCCACCCTGACGCCTGCGCGGTGTTCCTGGGCGACCCCTCCTACGTGGGCAGCACCGGGGACCTGGCCGGCCACGCGCGGGCCGCCCACGAGGCTGGGGTCCCGCTCATCGTGGACGCCGCCTGGGCGGCGCACCTGGGATTCCACCCCGACCTCCCGCAGCATGCGATAGCCGCCGGCGCGGACGCGATGGTGACCAGCGCACACAAGGCGCTGCCCGCCTGCACCCAGGGGGCGCTGGTGCTGGCCAGGACCGGGCGGCTGGATCCGGCCAGGCTGGACCGCGCGTTCGAGGCCACCCACACCACCAGCCCGGCCGGGGCGATCGCCGCGAGCATCGATGCGGCCCGGGCACTGCTGGCCCGCGACGGAAGGTGGCTGTGCGCGCGACTGCTGCGCGTGGTCAAGACTGCCCGGGAGCAACTGGCGCAGGTGCCGGGGGTCAGCGTGCTGGACGGGCCGGGGGTGGAGCCATCCAAGCTGGTGGTGCTGCTGGCCGGGACGGGCGCGCACGGCCATGCGGTGGAGGCGGACCTGATCGCGGCGGGAATGCCGGTCGAGATGGCCGACCGGGACACGATCGTCCCGGTCGTCACCATCGCCGACGACGAGGACAGCATGGCCCGGTTCACCACCGCCCTGGTGGCCGCCATCGAGCGTCACCGGGGCGCGCCCCGGCGGCCGCTTCCATCACCGGCCTGGTCGGTCACGCCGGCGATGACGCTCTCCCCCCGGGACGCTTTCTTTGCGCAGAACGAAACGGTCGGCGCCGATGCCGCCGTCGGAAGGATCAGCGCCGAACTGGTCGCCCCCTACCCACCCGGCGTCCCGGTGCTCGCGCCCGGCGAGATCATCACCGCGGAAGCGCTGGCAGCGCTGCGCGCCGCGGACGCCGACGGCGGGCGGATCGCGTATGCCGCCGACCCCAGTCTCGCCACCTTCCAGGTGGTGGTGAGCACTCCCTGATCCGCTGGTAGCCATCGTGGTGACCTTCGGCCCTGGTGAGCCGCCGGGCTGGCCGAGAATCTGCAAGTAGCGGAATCTTGGGCAAGTCACAAGATTCGTGGGCGAATGGGGGTTCGCCATGTTCGCATTTGTCCCGGTCTTGGTTGTCGTAATCGTGGCCCTGATCTTCGCTGGCTCCTACTACTGGGCGCGGCGGCAGGGGCTGCTCACCACCGAACCGGCTGCGGAGGGGGAGCAAGGCAAGCGGCGCATCTCGCTACTTACCGAGGCGGTGGCGTACGTTGGCGCGATCCTCCTCCTGGCCGGCGGCGTTGCCGCGATCGGCCAGCGATGGAGCAGCATCGGCAAATGGTGGCATGTGGGCGTCTTCGCTGGCGCCGCCGCGTTCTTTCTCCTGGTCGGCATCATCGTCCGCCAGGTCCGCGAGCCCGCGATCCAGCGCCTGGTCGGGGTCGTGTGGTTCCTCTCCGTGGCTGGGGTTGCCGGGGCCGTCGGATACGCGACGCTCGACGTGCACGAGAACCTCGGGACGTTCACGATCCTTGCCGTAGGGGTGGCTGTCGCCTTGTACTCGGCGGCCCTGTGGCTCGTCCGCCCGCGCGCGCTGCAGAACGTCGCCCTGTTTGCCGGGCTGATCGTCACCATCTGCGGCACCATCGCCGCCGTCGCTGACCCGGCTCCCGCGCTTGCCTTCGCCCTCTCGCTGTGGGGGTTCGGCCTGGCATGGGCGTGGCTTGGGTGGCAACGCTACGTCGAGCCGATATGGGTGACCATGCCCTCCGGTGTCCTCCTGGCCCTCATCGCGCCGAGTTTCGCGGCCGGGGACCACGGCTGGGTGTACGCGATCGGTATCGCCACCGCGGCCGCGGCCATGGCCGCCAGCGTCCCGCTGCGGAACACCCCGTTGCTCGCCCTGGGCACGCTGGCGATGTTCGGCTACGTCACCTCGGCGGTGGTCCAGTACTTCGGTGAATCGCTGGGGGTCCCGGCGGCGCTGGCGATCACCGGGGTGCTGATCATCGGCCTGGCTGCCGTCAGCGCACGTCTGATGCGCGAGACACGTCCGCCGAAGCCCGAAGAGCCAGCCGCCGGAAAGCCACCACACGTGGCTCTTCCGCCGAAGCCCACGGAGCCAGGCACGGAAAAGCCATCACACCGAGACCTTCCCAAGGCCTCGTAGGCAGGCACTCCAGCCNNCCGGCGGTGATGGCGTCGCCGCGCACGCTGGGATTTCCCGCCGCGGCGACGGTCGCGGCGATCCCGGCCACCTCGGCGCCGATCCGCGTGACCTGCATCGGCACCTCGCAGGCGGCCGAGAGGGCGGCCTGGATGGCCGGCTCGTCCTTTGCCCGGAGCGCGGCCAGCACCGCGCGGTAGCCCTCGGCATCGGCGTAGGCGAGCGGCGCCACCTGGTCGCGCAACTGCCGGGCACGTTCCGCCAGCGCATGCGAGCCCAGTTCGGGCTCGCCGCCGGATCCAGGCTCCACGC
>DPMS01000260.1 GCA_003541285.1 Actinomycetota bacterium | reverse complement strand
CACGCCGCACACCCACCTGGAGCTGGGAGCCCTGCTGACTGCCGTGCCCTGTGCCCGGCTCCACGTCAAGCACGTGCTGCGGGAATGGCACCTGGAACAGATCGCGGACACGGCCGAACTCATCGTCTCGGAACTGGTCACCAACGCGGTGCGGGCGTCAGCAGGCCTGACGAGCAGCGAGTACGCCGGACGGTGGGCCCCGGGGCTCCCGCCGGTGCGCTTCTGGCTCGCCTCGGATGGTGAGCACGTCGTGGTCCAGGTGTGGGATGGCAGCGACAAGACGCCGGTCCTCCAGCATCCCGATGCCGACGCCGAGAGCGGGCGCGGCCTGGAACTCGTCGAGGCCCTGGCCACCGAGTGGGGGTCCTACACCCCGGAGCGGTCCAGCGGCAAGATCGTCTGGGCGGTGATGGCCGGCTCGCCCGCCTGACTCATGTGGCTCGACACCGCCCGGTGGCCGCGGGCGCCCGCTCAGGTGATGGTGAAGCCGCCGTCCACCACGATCGTCTGGCCTGTGACGTAGCCGGCCGCGTCACTCGCCAGCCACACCAGCGTTGCGGCGAGCTGACGTGGGTCGCCCGGGCCGCCGGCGACGATCCGGGGCCGCATCGAGTCCAGGTACCCGGGCGCGTACTGGGCGCTCATTTCCGACTTGAAAAAGCCGGGCGCGATCGCGTTGACCCGGATCCCCTTGCGGCCGGTCCACTGCTGGGCGAGGTCGCGGGTCAGCCCGATCAGGGCGGCCTTGCTGGCCGAGTACGCGGCCTGCGGGAGACCGGCCGTGGTGATCCCCAGGACGCTGGTGATGTTGATGATCGAACTGCCCGGGCGCATGACCTTGCCGCAGGCCTGCGCCATCCAGTAGCAGCCGTTCAGGTTGATGTCGATGACCCGCCGGAACTCCTCCGGGGTCTCACGCGACGCCGGGACCGCCGTCCCGATGCCGGCGTTGTTCACCAGCAGATCGATACGGCCGAACGCCGCCAGCGCGGACTCGGCAGCCCGCTGGCAGTCCCCCGGCTCGGCCACATCGGTGACCACGCTGACCTGACGCCGGCCGGTCTTCTCGACCAGCGCCGCCGTCTCGGCGAGCCGGTCCGCCCGGCGGGCGGCCAGCACCACGTCCGCGCCGGCCTCGGCGAGGGCCTGGGCGAAGACCACGCCCAGGCCGGATGACGCACCGGTCACCAGCGCAACCCTGCCATCGAGCCGGAAAAGATCGAGAATCCCTGCCATCACTTGCGCCATCCCATCGCCGTCACCTGGATACCGAGAGGGTACGGTCGCGCGCCCCCGCACACCAGCGACCGGGCAGCCGCAGCAGACATGCGCCGCTAGCTCACCCACCCCCGCCGCCTCATGGGTAGCTCAGCGGCCGGTTAGTCGGCACCGCCCTCGGCGGCCAGTTCCGGCGCCGGCACCGGTGGGCGGCCGCCACGGGTGATGGCCAGGTGCAGGCCGAGCGCGGCCACGCACAAGACGCCGATGATGATAGCGGCCGGGCCGGCCGAGCCCTGGCCGCCCACCCCTGCCAGCGGTGCCAGAACCGCCCCGGACAGGAACTGCATCGCCCCCAGGTACGCCGATGCCGTTCCCGCGATTGCCGCGTGCCCGGCCAGCGCCAGGGCGGTCCCGTTCGGCCGCATCATGCCGAACCCAGCGACGATCACGAACATCGGGACGAGCAGCCAGGGCAGCGGCGGATGGCCCACGGATGCGGCGGCGATGAGCGCCGCCGCGCCCGCCGCCTGCAGAACGAGCGCCGTACAGAGCAGCGCCGCAGGCGAGCGCCGCCGCACCAGGCGGGCGCTGAGCTGCCCCATCGCCATCAGGCCCAGGGCGTTGACCGCGAATATCAGGCTGAACCGCTGGGCACTTTGCCGGTAGGCGTCCTCCACGATGAACGGCAGGGTGGAGATGTAGGTGAACAGCGCGGCCGTGCTCAGCGCGACGGTGACGGCGTTGCCGGCGAACTGGCGGTCGCGCAGCAGCGTCGCCGAGTCCGCGAGCATCCTGGCGAACCTGGGCGGCTGGCGCCGCGCCGCTGGCACCGTCTCGGGCAGCCACCAGCTGGCGGCCAGCAGCGCGAGCCCGATGCCCCCCAGTACGCAGAACACCCCGCGCCAGCTCGTGACGCGCAGCAACTGGCCGCCGATCACCGGTGCGAGCACCGGCGCCAGGCCCGAGACGAGGGTCAGTGAGGCGAGGATCCTGGCCGTGTCACGGGCGTCATACATGTCCCGGACGGTCGCGATGCTGACGACAATCCCGGCCGCACCCGCCATGCCCTGCAGGAACCGGAAGACGATCAGCACCCCGATATTGGGGGCCACCGCGCAGGCCAGAGACATCACCACGAAGGCGGCGAGGCCCGCCAGCAGCGGGCGGCGGCGCCCCAGGCTGTCGCTGAGCGGGCCGGCCACCAGCTGGCCCAGCGCCAGCCCGGCCACGCAGCCGGACATGGTGAGCTGTACCAGCGCCTGCCCGGCATGCAGGTCCACCGCGATGGTGGGGGTGGAGGGCAGGTACAGGTCCATGGACAGCGGGCCGAACCCGGACAGCGCGCCGAGCACGACCAGCAGCCCCAGCCGGCGCCCGGCTCGCTGCTGGCTCACGGGCCAGGCCCGGGTGAGGCGTTATGCACGCTTCTCATCCTCGGCCGCGCCGGGCCACACCGGTAGGACGAAGTCCCAGGTGATGCGCAAATCACACCGATGACATCATCCGCCCGGGAGCCAGCGGCCCCGGACCGGCTGCCCGCGGCCGTCCTCAGCCGCTGTGCGTGGTGGTGACGGCGCCGAAGTCCACGCTGACCTGCTTGAACCCGAGTGAGCGCAGCATGCCGGTGAGCATGCTCGTCGTGTTCTTCTGCGCCTCGGCGAGCAGCGGGCTCTGCCTGGCGGCGTCCTGGATCTTCTGCTGGGCCAGGATGTAGACCCGCTGCTGGCTGTTCGGGTTCCCGGAGAAGAAGTTGCCGATCCGGTTCAGCAACCCCTGCTGCTGGGCGTAGACGTAGGACTGGCGCACGTTCAGGACGGCGGGCTCGAGCTGGGCGGCCGGCAGCTGGACGGTGACCGCGGTGCGGTCGGGTGAGACCTCGATGGCCTTGCCGTTCAGCCGCGCGAAATTGACGAACGCGATGTCGGTGCCGTCACCGATGAACAGCGTTTCGCTGCCCTCGATGAAGGAGGGCAGGAACGCTGTCTGCTTGGACAGGTCCACCACCACCTGGAACGATCCGCTGGCCGCTTCGTAACGGCTCAGTGCGGTGATGGACTTGAGCAGTGCCGGCTGGCTGCGGACAGTGGTCGACTCGGCGAACGGGTTCCTGAGCTGGGGCAGCAGGTGAACCGAGGAGAGCACCAGCACCAGCACAATTATGGCGGCCACCGCGGCCACTACCCCCACCAGGCGGCTCATCAGCCGTTCACCTCGCCAGATGCGCACATGATGTGGCTCCTGTCATGAGCGTTTCATTTACTTCCCGCTGGGCAACTGAGGACGGCGAAGCCGGCCCATGCGCAGGCAACCGGGGATGGCGGCCAGCGCGGCCGGGGCCCGGAGGAGAGATGTTCAGAAGCTTCGAGCGATGGCTGTACCGTCCCGTCACCCGACGGCCGCGGGCCCGGCGGCGCAGGCTCAGCGGCTGCCTGCTGTGGCTCCTGATCGCGATCGGCATTGTCGTGCTCTTGTCGCTGCTGTTCGGTGGCTTCCAGAAAGGCACCAGGGTCAGCGGCACGCCTACCCTCGTTCCGGCGTTCCATTCCGGAATGCCAGCCGCCGGAGCCAGCCTGACTTGACGTAACGGCCGCGGGCCCGCTGGCCCAGGCCGATACCCCGGCCGGGGCAGTATTCGTGGCCGGGCTGGCCGGCTGGCGGAGGAATGGCCTCCGCAGGCGAGCAGAGTGGGTTCCGTGGCCCCGGCAGGAAGGCCGGCCGTGCCGGGGAGGCTGAGCTATCCGGAATGGCGGGCCAGGAACTCCAGGGTCCGCCCGTTGAACTCCTCGACGTTCTCGTAGATGGGGGCGTGGGCGCAGCCTTCGAACACGGTGACCTCGGAGCCGCCGATCCCCTCGGTGAGCGGCTCGGCGAAGCGGGTGGACGTCACCGCGTCATGCCTGCCGAACGTGATCAGGGTGGGCGCTTCGATCATCCCCAGCACGTCCTGGGCGTCATGGGTGAGGACCGCCTCCGACTGGCGCAGGAACGCGTCGACCGGCGGCATCGGGCGTCCCCGCACGAAGTCGGCGAGGGAGTCGATGTACTCGGGCCGGCTCGCATACAGCTCCGGGGTGTAGCACCAGGGGAAGATCCCCTTGATCACCATGTCGGTCACGCTGCCCAGGGCCTGCGCCATGATCCGCCATTGCTCGACCACTACCTGCAGGAACAGGTCGCTGCGCGGCCAGGCGCTGTGCAGGGACAGCGACTTCACCCTGGCCGGGTACTTGGCGGCCAGCCACATGCCGGTCGCGGCACCGAGCGACAGCCCGGCGACATGAGCCCGCTCGACGTCGGCGGCCTGCATGAATGCCGCGATGTCGTCGGCGAGCAGTTCGGTGGTGTAGGCACCCTCCGGCTTGCCGCTCAGGCCGGCCCCGCGCAGGTCCACGGTGAAGCACGTGAAGTGCTTGGCGTACTCCGCCACCTGGAAGGCATAGCACGCCTGGTCGGCCGCGAGGTACGGGATGAGCACCAGCGGCTCACCCTCGCCCTGGACCTCGTAATAGATGTCAATGCCATTTGCCTGCACAGTCGGCATGTGGAACCTCCCCGGATCGCGGCAGCCCGCCGCCACCGCATTGCCACCAGCTCAATGGTGCCCGGCCGGGCGGCGCCGCAAGCGGATCAGCGGCTACTCGAGGGGGCGGCGACCGATCGCACTTGGCTCGCGCCCGGCGAGCAGCCAGCCACCGATCACTGCAACGAGCGGCATGCCGACGAGGATGAGCAGCAGGTTGGCCACCGGGATACTGGTCAGCGACGACAGGGTGTCCAGCTGATTGGTCCGGAAGAAGCCGATCGCTGCGATGTACCCGGCCACGATGCCGACGACCGCGCCGGTGAGTGCCAGCGCGCCGGCCGTGGCCGCAGAGATCGCCCGGCGGGCTGTGCTGCCAGCTCCGGTAGCGGTGAGCATGCGCAGATCGCTGGCGGTCTCGCTGCGGAGCAGGCCCACGCTCATGGCGAGGATGCCGAGCGCCAGCAGGATGCCGAAAACCGTAGCCACATCGATGATCTCGGCGGACGTCGGGATGCTGTCGCGCGTCTCCACGGTCAGCCCAGCCGCCGCTGCGGCGTGCTGGGCAGCGCTGATCTGGCCTGCCGTCAGCGAGCCCGGGGTCTGGATGAGCCAGCCGGCCGTGGTGGTCGTCAGGTGGAACTGGCGCACGGCGTGCTCGGTGATCACGGTGTTCGGCGCCGACGTGCCGGCCGGCAGCGCACTGACCTCCTGGATCTTCGGATCCGCCAGGCAGTAGCCCGGCGGGCAGGGCCACGAGTTGCTGCCCGGNNGTGGCCACGTACACAGCTCCGTACCAGTTTCGCCCGGGTGCGGCGCGCCGCAGCACGGAGTCAGTCGTCTCGAGCTGGACGATGTCCAGGGACCCGAGCGAGGCCGCGATGCCGCGGGCCTCGGCTGGCATCGCCGCCAGCTGGGCCTTCGTAATCTGCTGGGACCCTGGCGGGCCGAGCTGCTGTCCGCCTTCGCCGTCGGGCGTGTACACGACAAGCTGGTTGGCGGCCAGGTTGGGCCCGGCCCAGTCGACGGCGTTGCCGAACCGCGCAGCGGCGATCACGCAGATGATGACCGCGATGAGCACGCTGAGGCTGATTGCCCCGAGCGCCGCCCCGGAGCGCGCCCGGTACCTGGCCAGGTCGCGCAGGGCCAGCCGCACGACTATCGGGGCCCGCCGGGCGGCCCCGGCCAGCAGCGCCAGGCACGTCGGGGCGACCAGCACTACCCCGGCGCCCAGCACGATCAGGCCCACGATCAGGGCGAGAAAGAGCGTCGACTTGTTCCCCGTCCCGGCGGTGGCCGACGTCGCCTGCTCACTTGCCAGCCCGATCAGGAAGAACGCGAGCACGAGCAGTCCGGCGCCGGTCGGCCCGGCCCAGCGGCGAGCCTGCCGCGGGGCCGGTGGCCGCCCCGCGAGCGCGGCGACGATCGGCACCCGGGCGATCGCCCGGGCGGGCCGGACGGCCGCCAGGTACGCCGCCAGCACGGCGAGCGCCATCGACACAAAGATCACCAGCCAGGGCAGCTGGAAGGCTCCCATGACGTGGTGCGCGCTGGCTTCCGCGCGCGGGCGGTACGCCAGCCAGGCCGCCAGGCCGAGCGCGAACCCGGCCACCGCGCCGGCAACCCCGGTCGCGAAACCGTTGGCGCTGACCACAAGCCCGACGTTGGCGTCCGTGGCGCCCTGCGCGCCGAGCATGCCGATCGAGCGCAGCCGCCGCTGCGCCAGCACCGTGAACCCGCCCACGCCGACCAGGGCGATGAGCAGCATCCCGAGCGTGGCCGCTGCGAGCGAGATGGTCACCGGGTTGATCTCGTTGGTGTTGGCGGCCGACGTCCGCGACACCACGCTGCGGCCCAGCGAGTGGGGATTCACGCCCGGTGCGTCAAACAGCACAGTGACCAGGGTGGGCGCGCTGACCTGGCCGGGCGCAACGAGCGCGAACTCGTCGAGCAGATTCTGCGGGTTGGTCACGATGCCGGCCACGCGCCGGGCTGAGCCGCCAGCGCGCCAGGTGTCACCGAGCTGCAGGTGCAGTTCCGATGCGACCCCGCTGGTCAGGGCCACCTGGCCCGTCCCGCTGGGGTAGTGCCCGCTCACCAGCGAGAGCATCGGCTGGCCGAACGCCCCGTTCGGGTTCTGCGCGCGCAGGCTATAGGTGGTGACCGAGCCGGGCACCGGGAACGTCTCGTTCTCGATCAGGTCGACACGGCCGAACCGGTGGGCCAGCGCCGCGATCTCGGCGGTAACGTGCGGGCTCAAGGAAGGGAACGTGGCCATGTCGGTCGCGGTGCCGAAGCCGGCGCCCGCCGGGGGCGGCGTGTTGGTGGCCACCGCCGAGCCGACGAAGGTAGCTGCGACCGCGACGGTGATCAGCGCCAGGATCAGCAGCTGCTGGCGCCACTCGCGGCGCAGCAGCCGCCAGGCCCAGCGAATGACCGCACGCCGCGCGGGGACGCCCCCGTTGCTGGACCTCGCGCGCGCGGGCGGCTCTCGTACCGTGACGCTCACTGCGGCCGTCCGGGCGTGAGCAGGGACTCCGGGCCCGGTGCCGGGGCAGTCTGGTCGGTGACCCGGCCGTCACGCAGGAATACCACCCGGTCGGCCCACGAGGCGAGCTGTGCGTCGTGGGTGACCACAACCGCGGCCATACCGCCTTTTCTGCACGCGTCGTGCACCAGGCGCATGACCGCCTCGGCGTTGCCCGAGTCGAGCGCTCCGGAGGGCTCGTCAGCCAGCAGCAGCCGGCGCTCTCCGACCATGGCGCGGGCGATCGCCACCCGCTGCCGTTCGCCGCCCGACAGCTCGTCTGGGTAGCGCCCGGCCCGGTCGGCCAGCCCCAGCTCCGCCAGCGCCGCCAGCCCGGCGGCTCGGGCCTTCCGCGCGGGCCACCCGTCGAGCTCGAGCGGCAGGCTCACGTTCTCCGCTGCGGTCAGGCCGGGCAGCAGGTTGTAGTCCTGGAACACATAGCCGATCGTGCGCCGCCGCAGCCGGGCCTTGTCGCCCCGTGACATGCCCGCCAGCCCGGCACCGCGCACACGCACCTCGCCTTCGGTCGGCTCTTCCAGGCTGCCCGCTATCGTCAGCAGCGTGCTCTTCCCCGATCCGCTCGGCCCCATCACCGCGACCATCGCGCCCTCGTCCACCGACAGGGTGACCCGGTCCAGGGCGTGCACCTCGGCAGCGCCCTGGCCGTAGACCTTGGACACCCGCCGGAGCTCCAGCATGTTCATCCCTGTACTCCTATGTGCCGTCGCTGCTTCGGCAGCGGCGCTCTGGCCGGCTGGACATGGCCGCCGGCTGCCGCCCGCTTGAGCCGGGCATCGGCCGCGTCGAGCCAGCGGACGACCGAGTCCAGCCGGAATAGCTCGGCGTCCACCGCGAGGGCGAGGCTGAGGTCACCCTCGGCCCCGCCTTCCTTGATCCGCGTCCACTCCTGCATGAGCTGCACCAGGTAACGCCGGTGCTCCTGGATCACGTCATGCACATCCGCGCCCGGTAGCCGGATCGCCACCAGGACCTTCATCACCAGCTCGTCCCGTGGCGGCGAGCTCAGGTCCGGTGGCGTGCGCAGCCAGTCCGCCAGCTCGGCCGCACCGCTCCCGGTGATCTGGAACGCCTTCTGCGGCCCCTCGTCGGCGCCTCCCGACTCGACGAGACCGTCTCGCTCCAGCCGCTGCAAGGTCGTGTAGACCTGGCCCACGTTCAGCGGCCACACCTCCCCGGTGCGCGCCTCGAACTCTTCCCGTAGCTGCAGGCCGTACTTGGGTCCCTCGCTGAGCAGGGCGAGGAGCGCGTGCCGGACGCTCATGACCGGCTCTCACTTCGTATCATGCGAAGTAGCATACGCAGTATAGCGATGAGCATGCAAGTGTACGCCGAGCGGAAACCGAGGACTGTCAGGGCAGCTCAGCGGGACAGGAAGCGCCTGGCCCCCGCGTAGTACGCGTAGCTCGACACCGGCTCGATCCGGACCGCCACGCCGGTCTGCGGCGCGTCGATCATGTTCCCGCCGCCGACGTACATCCCGACGTGGCCGATCGTCCCGCCGGGACTGCCGCGGTAGAACACCAGGTCACCGGGGAGCAGCGAGGACCGTGCGACCGCCGTGCCGCGGACAGCCTGCCGGTCGGCGTCCCTGGGCAGGGTCACGCCCAAGGCGTGGTACACCGAATAAGTGAATCCGGAGCAGTCATAGCCGAAGCCGGACGTGCCCGCCCACAGATACTGGAGCCCGCGGAACTTCTTGGCTTCAGCCACCACCTTCGCCCGCGTCGCTCCCCACGAGGTGCCCGCGGCGTGCAGGGCAACGACGCTGCGCCGGAGCGCCACGTTCCGCCCGCCGATCATCGTCACCTCGACGTACACCGACGTGGTATGCACGACGTGCAGCCGCGTGTCGTAAGAGAGTCGCAGCACATGCGAGCCGGCCACGCCCCCGCTCGTCCACTTGCTCCACAGCCACGCGGTACGTGACGTGACCACCGCGGTGGTGCCCGCCATGCGCGGAGCGGTGCTGGTGAGCTGCCGGGTCGGGACCCAGCCGGGGTAACCGCGCTTGTCACGGTTGGTGGGCTGGCTGGGGACCGCGACCTTGGTCCAGGCGGTGCCGGAGTGCCCGATGACGGTCACCTGCGTCCCGTACAGCGCCTGGGTCTCCAGCTTGCCGACGAGCCAGAGTTTCTGCGAAACGCTCATGGAGGACACCCACCGCCCCGGATCCGCCGGGTTGGCCAGGGCTGGCTTGTCCACGGCACGCGGATACGACGGGCTGACCCATAGCGTGGCGACGTTGACCGCCACCCAGCAGGTGCCCGTCTTGCAGGGGGCCGGCGTGACGACGGCCGCTGCCGCCTGGCCCGCGCTTGTGCCAGCCGCGCCACCCGCTGTGGTCCCGCCTGCGCCGGTCCCCGCCGTGCCGGCGGTGGTGCCGGTGGCCCTGCCCCCGCCCGAACCCGACGCGACGATGGCGGCGGAAACGGCGGCGAGAAGCACGACCACGCCGGCCGCGACGGCCAGGATCCAGGACCGGTGGCCCCCTTTTCGCGCCCGCAGGTGCGGCGACGCTGGCAATGGTGATGGTGTCCCGGCGCTGGTCATTGTGAATCACTCCCCGGCGCGCCGCCAGCCTTCCGCACGTGCGGATAAGTAGCTGGCACAACGATGTGACACCCCTGATAGGAATATGCCCAGCATCACCGTGCGCCTGCCGGCCCGGCAGCGCCAAGAGCCGAAGGGCTGTTACCGCCAGGCCAAAGGACCGAGCCTGATCGGGAGCCGCAGTCCAAAGGACCTGCCTGATCGCGACCGCGGCCAGCCCAAGGGACCCGGCCTGATCCGCCATTACCGGACCGGCGTCATCCTGCCTGGCCGACGATGAGCGGGTGGTCAGCGGCGGCCGGTCCACTGGGGGCCTGTCACTGCCCAGCGCGCGTCCCAGGCCGCGAGCCGGCGCCGGTCAACGGCCCAGTGCGCCAGCAGCCCGAGACCGGCCAGGACGGCCGCGACGATCATCGTGGCCAGCGCGGCCGCCAGGGCTGTCCGGGTGACAACCCCGGCGCCCTGCATCGGGCTCCCGGTCAGGCGGCCCGAACTGTCGGTCCATATCTCGACGGTGCTGCCGGCCCGGGCGCCCCCGGGGGCGTACACCTGGCCGGTCCGGTACGTCCCGTCCGGCGCGGTCCATTGCGCACGTACCAGCGGCTCCAAAGATCCCTGGAACATGGCATGGACCGGCTCCGGGGCGCTGCGCAGCAGCACTGCGGGGACATGATGCCAGGCCGCCTGCGTGTACTCGGCCCGCAGGCCGGCTGCGGCCGCCCACTGACCGGCCGCTACCGCGGCCACCGGGGCGCCGGACAGGAACAGGGCCAGCAGGGCCGTCACGATGGCGGCTTCGATCCGGTCGGCCGTACGGCGCAGGGGATTATGGTCGGGCCGCCACCGGCGTACCAGCCGTGCCAGCCGCGTCCGTCTCGTCATACCTCGGCTCATCCCAGTCCCCTTCCGGCCGTGAGGCTCAGCGCGAAAGCCCGGCCCGCGGGCCAGGTGCCGTTGTGTGGCGCCATCGCCCCAACACGCGCTAGTCTACTCCTCAGATGACTGAGGAGATGAGCGGGCCTGCCTCAGACGACTGAGGAGTTCAGATGCCCCTGACGCCGTTGCGGCGTAGCCCCCTTGCAGAACTTGCCACCAGGCAGCTGCACCAGCAGCTTATGACGGGCCAGTGGCAGGTGGGCGACCGGCTGCCCGCTGAGACCGAGCTTGCCGTCCAGCTGGGCGTGGGCCGCTCGACCGTCCGGGAGGCGGTCCGGGCGCTGGTGCACGCCGGGCTGCTGGAAACCCGCCAGGGGTCGGGAACCTTTGTCCTGTCACTCATCCCGGACACCTCATGGGCACCCCGGCTGCGCCGGGCGGCTGTCCTTGAGGTCTACGAGGTGCGTGAGGCGCTTGAGGTTCAGGCGGCACGCCTGGCGGCGCAGCGGCGCAGCGGCTCCGACATCGCGGCACTGCGCGAAAGCCTGGCCACCCGGGACCACACTCTGGCTACCGACGACGATGAACGTTTCGTCCAGGCGGACCTCGCCTTCCACCGCACGGTCGTCGCCGCTGCGCACAACCAGCTCCTGGCGGAGATGTTCGACTCGTTCGCGTCGGTCCTGCGTGAGGCCCTTGTCGCGGTGGTGACGGACCGGGATCTGGGCGATGTCAGCGTGGCCCCCACGCACGCGCGGCTGGCGGCGGCCATCGAAGCAGGCGACGCTGACGCGGCCGAGCATGCGACCAGGGACCATATCGGCCCCTCTGCAGCCATCCTCCGCTCCCGCGCGGAAAGCTGACCCGCGCAGCCCGTGAAGCCGGGCGGCGCGCATCCATGGCCACCACCTGGGGTGATCACCCGCAGCGGGTGAGGACGCCGGTGACCCTGCGTGGTCAGGATGGACATGCTGGAGGAAACACGGACCGGGCTGGCCAGCGCTGCTGGCGGCCCCTGCGGCGTGGGAAGGCGAAAAGGCCATGCAATCCACAGCACCCACCGGGGAACCATCTGCTGGCGTTCTGGCCAGATCGTGGCAGGCTGCCGCGGGTGTCGGCGTGGTGACTCTGGTCCTCGGGATCATCGTCGCCGTGCACCCGACCGGCTCGCTCAACGTCATTGCCATACTGATCGGTGTCACCCTGCTGATTTCGGGCGTCTTCCACCTGGTCCGGGTGTTCGACAAGGATGAGCCGAACCGCGTCTGGCTCGGTATCGCAGGCTTGCTGTTCATCGTGGCGGGGGTCATCCTGATCCGCCACCTCAGCCTGACCGTGGCGATCATCGGCCTGTTCGTCGGGCTCGCCTGGATCGTCCAGGGCGTGGTCGCCATCGTGGCCGGCCTGTCTGGCGGTTCCCGCCAGGGCAGGGGCTGGTGGATCGTGTTCGGCCTGATCAGCCTGATCGCCGGGATCGTGGTCGCCACCGCCCCGATCTCGTCGCTGACCACCCTCGCCGTCCTGCTCGGTATCTGGTTCATCGTCATGGGTGTCTTCGAGATCGCCGGGGCCCTCATCCTCCGGCACGGGCTCCACGCGGCCAGCCCCAGCGCCGCCCACCCGAGGCCAGCCTGAGTATCCAGGGGCGGGCGGCTGCNNTTAAGACAAGTGCGCAGGTTGGCGAGCGGCGGCCGCGGCCCCCGCTCGCCACCGCCTACCCTCAGCACATGACCCGCACCGCCCGGCTCACCGTGGTACTGCTGCTCAACCTCGCCCTGGTCGCGGGCCTGGTGGTGGCGGGGATCAGCGCGCATTCGGTCGGGGTCCTGGCCGCAGGCGGCGACTATCTGGCCGACGCCGCCGCCATCGGGGTCAGCCTGCTCGCGATCACACTCGCCCGGCGCCCGCCCAGCCGGCGCCATCCCGGCGGTTATCCCAGGGCAACCGCCTACGCAGCACTGCTCAACGTGACTCTGCTGCTGGCCGTGGTCATCCTGGTCGTCACCGAGGCCGCCCGGCGCCTGATCGCCGGCACCGGCCAGGTGCACGGGCTTGCGGTCCTGATAGCGAGCGGCATCGCCGCTGTGGCCATGCTCGCTGGTGGGCTGATCCTGCGGGGCGACGGCGAGGCCGAGGATGACACCGAGGGTGACCGCGCGAACATGCGCGCGGTGGTGCTCGACACCCTGGCCGACAGCGCGGCAGCGGCCGGGGTGGCCATCACCGGTGCGATCATCCTCGCCGCACCCGCGCTGGCCTGGCTCGACCCCACCATCGCACTGGTCATCGCCGCCGTCATCAGCTATCACGCCCTGCCGCTCATCCGTGACGTGGTCAGGACGCTGCGGCAGCAGCATCTGCACCCGCCGTCGGCTGCTCAATGATGCCGCACCCGCGTACCACCGCCCTGGCTGCGGGGGTCGCTGACGTATGCCTGGTGGGTGAACAGCTTCTCGGCATCCGGGTGGCCCCCGGGCCCGGGAACGTCCAGGGCCCGGGGGCCGTCAGGCGGTACGGTCAGCCGACCCGCACCGCTGACAGATCGGCGGAGGTGACCACGACCGAGCCCGCCTGCGTGAGGTCGCCGGCCGTACAGCCAGATCCCACGCAACCGGCGTAGGGGCCACCGCTCTCGTCCTCGTTGTAGGCGAACACGCTGAGGTTGAGCGTCTCGCCGCCGTGCGGGACCACCAGAATGTGGGACCCACTCGCCGAGGAGTCGATGACGTCGATGCCCGGCAGGGTCCCACCCACCTTGCGCGATAGCGGCCCGGTCGTGAACGTGCCGGCGCCCTGGCTGAAGCTGTCGAATGTGCTGGCCGGCGTGGCACCCGTCCACAGAGCCAGGTAGCCGTAGGTGTCAGGCCCTGAGCCGGCGTCCACCGTGCGGCTGAACAGGGCGCTGGCATTGACCAGGTACGTGCCAGCGGGCAGCCAGACCTGCAGCAGGTCGGTCGCGTGGCCGTGCAGGATGGTGCCGCCGATCTGCTTGAGCTGCGTCGGGATGCTGCCGGCACCGAGCGACGCCTGGGCGGTCAGTCTCCCCCGCTGGTCCTGGTTCCACTCGATCTGGAAGGAGTGCTCAGAGCAGGAGATCGTGTGGGTGCTGACGTCGAACAGCGCGCGGGCCGGGTAGCCGGCAGTCTTGACACAGCCGAAGTAGGCATGCTCGGCTCGGGAAACGGCCGGCGCCGACGCCGACGCCAGGGCGTAAGCCCCGCCGCCGAACAGAGCAGCGACAGAGGCCACCGCGGCCAGGACCCGCACGACATACTTTCCCATGCTGATGGATTCCTTTCGGGTTGCAGGACGCGGGGAAGATCGATCGCCTCACGTGGGACGCGCCGGGCGTGAGCGCGGTTTACGTGCCCGCCCGGCCCCATCCGGCGGCGCGCCGCCGCGCCGGGTCTCGGTTCGGCCACGAATCATTTTGGGTCTTGCCTGCCGCCCATGCCTGGCTTTGAATAGGGATTCGCTAACTGGCGATGTTGGCAGTTTGAGCAGGACAAGTGCGATGAATGATGGTTCATCAGCTGTGGCGGCCGCCCTCTCACCCGCCCAGTCCGCGGGCGTCCTGGACGTCCACAGCATCACGGTCCGTTTCGGCGGGCTGACCGCCCTGGATGCCGTCTCGCTCACAGCCGCCCCCCGCCAGGTCACCGGGATCATCGGTCCCAACGGGGCCGGCAAGACAACATTGCTGAACGTGCTGTGCGGCTTCGTCCGGCCTGACTCCGGCACGGTGAGCCTGTCCGGGACCGAACTGACCGGGCTGGCGCCGCACCGGCTTGCATCCCTGGGGATCGCCCGCACGCTGCAGGGTGTCGGCCTGTTCCGGCGGCTGACCGTGCTGGAGAACGTCATGACCGGCGCCACCTGCCACGCCCGGGCCGGGTTCTGG
>DPMS01000701.1 GCA_003541285.1 Actinomycetota bacterium | reverse complement strand
TCCTGCTCGCCCGCGGCAACGCCACTGTCCTCGCCCACGTCAGCGCCGTTGCCGACGGTGCTGTCGCCAGATCCGCCGGCACTGGGACTGTCCGCACTGTCAAGGCCAGGCCTGTCCGCCTCGCTCAGAGATTCCTGCCCACCAGCACTACCCGGCGCGAACCCGTTAGTGGACACCTCGTCATCGGCTTCGGGCGCAGCGCCTTCGGGCAGCCACGATGGTGGCTCCACGCGGTGATCCACGCCGTCCTCCTCGGGGGGCTTGCATCGAGGTTATTGGCCAACCATACCGGCCATGGTGTTATGAGGGGATTCGAGCACCATGTGCTACTCATATGACGCCGCAGACACTCACTCCGTTGCTTCCGTTACGGTGCCTGTTGTGTCACTTGCCTGGCCAGCGGCCTCCGCGCCATTCCCGTCAGGGCCGGTCTCCTCTAGGCCGGTCTCCTCAGTGGCGGACGCGGACTCGGCGTTACGCGCGATCGCCACCAGGCTCTCGCCTGCGGCGAGATTCATCAGGCGGACCCCCATCGTCTGCCGTCCCGACAACTTGACCTCGGAGGCAGCGGTCCTGATCACGCCGCCCGACGAGGTGATCGCGAAGACCTCGTCGTCGGGGTCAACCATCAGCGCCCCGACTAGTTCGCCACGGGTACCGACGATCCGCGCCGTCAGCACCCCCATGCCGCCCCTGCCCTTGACCGGGTACTGATCGGCAGGAGTGCGCTTGGCGTAGCCGCCGCCCGTGGCGACCAGCACGTCCGCGCCCTCCCGGACCACGTACATGCCGAGTAGTTCGTCACCGTTGGCGAACCGCATGCCGATCACACCGGAGGTGGCGCGACCCATTGGCCGGAGCACCTCGTCGCTGGCATGGAACCTGATCGCCTGCGCCTTCTTGCTGACCAGCAGCAGATCCTGTTCCGGCGACACCAGGCGCGCGGCGATCACCTCGTCATCCTCGCGGAGATTGATCGCGATGATGCCGCCCGCCCGCGGCGAGTCGAAATCGGTCAGCCGCGACTTCTTCACCAGCCCGCCCTTGGTGGCGAGCACCAGGTAGGGCGCGAGCGAGTAGTCCCGCAGTGCCAGCACTTCGGCGATGTGCTCGTCCGGCTGGAAGGCCAGCAGGTTGGCCACGTGCTGGCCGCGGGCGTCGCGGGCGGTGTCGGGCAGCTCGTAGGCCTTCGCGCGGTAGACACGCCCCTTGTTGGTGAAGAACAGGATCCAGTGATGGGTGGTGGTGACGAAGAAGTGATCGACAATGTCGTCGGTCCGCAGCTGCGCCCCGCGCACGCCCTTGCCGCCACGCCGCTGCGCCCGGTACAGGTCGGTCTTGGTGCGCTTGGCGTAGCCGCCCCGGGTGATGGTGACGACCACGTCCTCGCGGACGATCAGGTCCTCCGCCGACACCTCACCCTCGTAGGCGATGATCTGCGTCCGCCGGTCGTCGCCGTACTTCTCGACGATCTCCCCGAGCTCCTCCCCGACGATCTGCCGCTGCCGCTCGGGTGAGGCGAGGATCGACTCATAGTCGGCGATCTTCGCCATGAGCTCTCCGTACTCATCGACGAGCTGCTGGCGTTCCAGGGCGGCGAGCTTGCGCAGCTGCATGTCGAGGATGGCGCGGGCCTGCTCCTCGTCGATCTCCAGCAGGTCCATCAGGCCCTGCTGCGCCGTGGCCGCCGACTCGCTGGCCCGGATCAGCGCGATCACCTCGTCGATCCGGTCGATCGCCTTGAGCAGCGCCCGGACGATGTGCGCCCGCTCCTGCGCCCTGCGCAGCAGGTAACGGGTCCGCCGGACAATGACGTCGATCTGGTGGGTTACCCAGTGCCGGATCAGCTGGTCCAGCCGGAGCGTGCGGGGCACGCCATCGACCAGCGCGAGCATGTTCGCGCCGAACGTCTCCTGCAACTGGGTGTGCTTGTACAGGTTGTTCAGCACGACCTTGGCGACCGCGTCCCGCTTGAGGACGATCACCAGCCGCTGGCCGGTCCGTCCACTGGTCTCGTCGCGGACATCGGCGATGCCGCCCACCCGGCCGTCGCGGACCAGTTCGGCGATCTTCGAGGCCAGGTTGTCCGGGTTCACCTGATAGGGAAGCTCGGTGACGACCAGGCAGGCGCGGCCACGGGCATCCTCGTCAACGGTGACCACGGCCCGCATGGTGATCGAGCCCCGCCCGGTCCGGTAGGCGTCCTCGATTCCCCGGCGGCCCACGATCAGGGCGCTGGTGGGGAAGTCCGGGCCCTTGACCCGCTCGATCAGCGCGTCCAGCAGATCCTCGTCAGCGGCCTCGAAGTTCTCCAGGTACCACTGGACTCCGGCGGCGACCTCGCGCAGGTTGTGCGGCGGGATCTTGGTCGCCATGCCGACCGCGATCCCCTCCGACCCGTTGACGAGCAGGTTGGGGAACCGGGCGGGCAGCACAACCGGTTCGGCCGAGCGGCCGTCGTAGTTGGGGCGGGTGTCGACCGTTTCCTTGTCGATGTCCCGCAGCATTTCCATGGCCAGCGGGGCGAGGCGGCATTCGGTGTACCGCATCGCCGCTGGCGGGTCGTTGCCTGGCGAGCCGAAGTTGCCCTGCGGGTCGACCAGCGGCATCCGCATGGACCAGGGCTGGGCGAGGCGGACCAGGGCGTCGTAGATGGCGCTGTCGCCGTGCGGGTGATACTGGCCCATGACGTCGCCGACCACGCGGGAGCACTTGAAGTACCCGCGGTCGGGCCGGTACCCGCCGTCGTACATCGCCCACAGGATCCGGGTGTGGACCGGCTTGAGGCCGTCCCGCACGTCGGGCAGGGCGCGGCCGACGATGACCGACATCGCGTAATCGATGTAGCTGCGCTGCATCTCCACCTGGATGTCGACCGGTTCGGTCCGGTCGTGCCCGCCCGGCGGCGCGGCGTCCGAGTCCACGTCGGTCACTTTCTGGCCTCTCTCATGTCTCGCCGGAAATCTGCTGCCACCGGGGGCCCGTCTCCTGTGAGCCCGCCCGGCGCCAGCGTCAGATGTCGAGGAACCTGACGTCCTTGGCGTTACGCTGGATGAAGGCGCGGCGCGCCTCCACGTCCTCGCCCATAAGAACGCTGAACAACTCGTCGGCCTGGGCGGCGTCGTCGAGTGTGACCTGCAGCAGCACCCGCCGTGCCGGGTTCATCGTGGTCTCCCACAGCTCAGCGGCGTTCATCTCGCCGAGGCCCTTGAACCGCTGCACGCCATCGCGCGGCCGCGGGTCCTTGCGTCCCTCGGCGATGCCTGCCTCGATCACCGCGTCGCGCTCCCGGTCGGAATAGGCGTAACCCGGTGCGACGTTGCGGCCCTCCCACTTGATCTTGTACAGCGGCGGCTGGGCCAGGTACACGTGACCGGCCTCGATTAAGGGCTTCATGAACCTGAACAGCAAGGTCAGCAGCAGCGTGGTGATGTGCTGGCCGTCCACGTCGGCGTCGGCCATCAGGATGATCTTGTGGTACCTGAGCTTGGAGATGTCGAACTCGTCGTGGATGCCCGTGCCCAGGGCGGTGATCAGCGCCTGGACCTCGTTGTTCTTCAGCACCCGGTCGATCCGGGCCTTCTCCACGTTCAGGATCTTGCCGCGGATCGGCAGGATGGCCTGGTAGTGCGGATCGCGCCCGCCCTTGGCCGAGCCGCCGGCCGAGTCACCCTCGACGATGTAGATCTCGCAGATCGACGGGTCGCCGGACTGGCAGTCCGACAGCTTGCCTGGCAGGCCCGCGCCGCCCATCGCGCTCTTGCGGGTCAGGTCCCTGGCGTGCCGGGCCGCGATCCGCGCCCGCGCCGCCTGGGTGGCCTTGATCACGATCGACTTGGCCTCGCCCGGGTTGCGCTCGAACCAGTCGCGCAGGTGGTCGTTGCAGACCTTCTGGACGAACGACTTGGCCTCGGTGTTGCCGAGCTTGGTCTTGGTCTGGCCCTCGAACTGCGGCTCGGCGAGCTTGACGTCGACGACCGCCGTCAGACCCTCGCGGATGTCGTCGCCGGAGACGCGGTCCTCACGCTTCTTGATCAGGCCCCACGCCTCGCCCCACTTGTTGACCAGCGAGGTGAGCGCCGCGCGGAAGCCCTCCTCGTGGGTGCCGCCCTCGTGGGTGTTGATCGTGTTCGCGAAGGTATGCACCGACTCGTTGAACGAGCCGGACCACTGCATCGCGATCTCCAGTCTCCTCGCCTCGTCG
>DPMS01000166.1 GCA_003541285.1 Actinomycetota bacterium | reverse complement strand
AATTCGTCTACCGGCTCTTCGGTGAGAGTCGGACGCTGGGCGATGAGCATTTGCTACCCCTTCCCGCGACGCCCGCTATATGACAGTCGCGATCTTCGGCGAGACGGCTGCTTGCCGTCCCGCCCCCGCCATGGCACCGGCCCTGGCAGGTGATTACTTCGAGTACAGCGCAACGATGAGCTGCTCCTGGACCTGCGTATCGATCTGGGTACGAGCCGGGAGGGTGTGGATGAGAACCCGCATCTTGTCCGGGATCACCTCGATCCACGCCGGGGCCGGGCGCTCGCCCGACTCTGCCCGTGCGACCACGAACGGGGTCATCTCCAGCGACTTCGGCCGTACCTCGACGATGTCGCTGGCGCTCACCCGGTACGAGGGTATGTCCACCTTCTTGCCGTTGACCAGGAAGTGCCCGTGCCGGACCAGTTGACGGGCCATGTCCCGGCTCTTGGCGAACCCGGCCCGGTAGACCACATTGTCAAGACGGCTCTCCAGGATCTGGAGCAGGTTCTCGCCGGTCTTGCCGCGCTTGCTGGTGGCCTCCTCGTAGTAGCCGTGGAACTGCCGCTCAAGGATCCCGTACACCCGGCGCGCCTTCTGCTTCTCCCGGATCTGGAGCAGGTACTCGCTCTCCTTCGGGCGATTGCGGCCGTGCTCCCCGGGCGGGTAGGGCCGGATCTCGATCGGGCACTTCGCCGAGTCGCACTTGGCGCCCTTCAGGAACAACTTCATCTTCTCGCGGCGGCAGAGCCTGCAGTCCGCGCCCGTGTATCGAGCCATGTGTCAGCTACTCCTCAGACCCGGCGCCGCTTGGGCGGCCGGCAGCCGTTATGCGGAACCGGGGTGACGTCCTGGATTGACCCGACCTCCAGGCCGGTCGCCTGCAGGGACCGGATGGCGGTCTCCCTGCCCGAGCCAGGACCCTTGACGAACACGTCAACCTTGCGCATGCCATGCTCCATGGCCCGCCGCGCTGCCGCCTCGGCCGCCATCTGCGCGGCGAACGGGGTGGACTTGCGCGAACCCTTGAAGCCGACCTGGCCGGAGGACGCCCACGAGATGACGTTCCCGATCGGGTCGGTGATGGAGACGATCGTGTTGTTGAACGTGCTCCTGATGTGGGCATGGCCGTGAGCGATGTTCTTGCGTTCCTTGCGGCGCACCTTCTTGGCGGCACCGGTGCGGCTCCTAGGCGGCATCTGATTCCTTGTTTGCTGAGGTCGTCGGTTCGCGGTGGGATCGCGCGAACTACTTCTTCCCGGCCTTCTTCTTCCCGGCCACTGTCTTCTTGCGGCCCTTGCGGGTGCGGGCATTGGTCTGCGTACGCTGGCCGTGCACTGGCAGCCCCCGGCGGTGGCGGATGCCCTGGTAGCAGCCGATCTCCACCTTGCGCCGGATGTCTGCCTGCACTTCCCGGCGCAGGTCACCCTCGACCTTGTAGGTGGCCTCGATCCAGTCACGGAGCCTGACGACGTCGTCGTCGGTCAGATCGTGGACCCGGATGTCGCCGCTGACGCCAGTGGCCTTCAGCGTCTGGCGCGCGCGGGTGCGGCCGATCCCGTAAACGTAGGTGAGGGCGACCTCAAGGCGCTTGTCGCGCGGGAGGTCAACACCAACCAAGCGTGCCATCTGCGGGCAGTTCTCCTTCATCTCGGGAGGTCTGGCACACCGCGTCCCCGCCCCTGCCCGGGCGGGCCCCGGCCTCCTTCCGGGGGTTCCCTTACCGGGCCTAGGCCCGGTAAGGGTGCGGTGCGCGTTCGGGTGGCGCGTCAGCCCTGGCGCTGCTTGTGCCGTGGGTCGGCGCAGATGACCATGACCCGGCCATGCCGGCGAATGATCCGGCACTTGCTGCAGATCTTCTTCACACTCGGCTTGACCTTCATCGTGGTCTCCTCCGGCACCGGGACAGGGTCCCGGTGCGTGTCGGTCAGGTGCTCCAGCGGACCGCGGCGGTCATCCGCCGCCACCGAATTACTTGTACCGGTAAACGATGCGCCCGCGGCTGAGGTCGTAGGGGCTCAGCTCCACGACGACCCGGTCGTCCGGCAGGATCCGGATGTAGTGCATCCGCATCTTGCCGCTGATATGGGCCAGGACCTTGTGCCCGTTGTCCAGCTCCACCCGGAAGAAGGCATTCGGAAGTGACTCGACGATCGTGCCCTCGATCTCGATGGCGCCATCCTTCTTGGGCATGTCCTCCGCGCTTCGCTCTAAGTCCGCCAGCGACCGGCCGGAAGCCGGGCACTCACGGGATTGTCAGTGATCGTGCCGTGCTCACACCTGCGTGTTCCCCGCAGGCTCCCGCAAGCCGGCGCATGCTCACACATGCTCTCCGGAAGCGGGCCGGCCCAGCGAACGACTGTCCCCCACCTGGCAAAGACCATGCCAGGGACAACTCATGGGCCGTAGCAGAGTCTACGCGACATCAGCCGACAATGCGAACCAGGGCCGGGCCGCATACATTCCCGCCGGTTCGCACCTTTCCGCCGGTTCGCACCGCCTGGCACATTCTACCTGCGATCGCGGCGCCTGCTGCGGCGCGGCTGGTCGCCGACGATCCACCGCCCGAGCAGGACGAGGCCGAACGGCCCGGCCACCCACAGGAACCACAGGCTGCCCGGATGGCCGGTGACCAGCCAGATGATGAAAGCGGTCAGGCTCACCGACAGCCACGATCCCCAGGCGGCGCGCCAGGCGGGAGAGAACCGGCCGGCCGGTCCGGGCGCCATCAGCCACGGAAGTGGCGGGATTCCCGGCGGCCTGCCCTTGCGCGGGAGCGACGCATCGGGCAGCTGGTAAAGATCGATCCCCGGCAGG
>DPMS01000159.1 GCA_003541285.1 Actinomycetota bacterium | reverse complement strand
CACGAACACCACGTCTTCCGGCATCCACCACTTGGCGACCTTGCCCTCGAAGTACTTGAGCAGCTCGTCGCGACTTACCTCCTGGCCGGCCTTCTTGACCGCCACCACGATCGGGCGCTCGTCCCACTTCGGGTGCTTGACCCCGATCACCGCGGCCTCGGCGACCCCGGCCAGCTCCATGATCACGGTCTCCACCTCGGCCGGGTACACGTTCTCCCCGCCGGAGATGATCATGTCCTTGACCCGGTCCTCGATGTAGTAGAAGCCGTGCTGATCCCGGCGGCCGGCGTCGCCGGTGTGCAGCCAGCCGTCGGTGATGGTGGCCGCGGTGTCCGCCGGCCGCTGCCAGTAGCCGGCCATGACCAGGTCGCCCCGGACCTCGAACTCGCCGGGTTCGCCGTCGGGCACGGGCTGGCCGGTGGCCGGGTCGGTGACCCGCATCTCCATCCCGGCTACCGGCCGGCCCGCGGACTTCAGCCGCTCCGGGTGGGCGGGGTCCCGGTGATCCTCCGGTCCCATGAGGCAGAACGCGCCCGACGCCTCGGTCATCCCGTAGACCTGGTAAAAGTCCACCCCGGCGAACGCCGTCATGGCGCGCCGCAGCAGCGGCGTGGGCATGGGCGAGCCGCCGTAGGCGAGGCAGCGCAGTGATGAGCAGTCGTACTCCGCCACTCCCGGCACCTGCAGGAAGAACCCGATGGCAGCGGGAACGACGAACGCGTGGCTGATCCGGTCCCGGCCGAACTGCGCAAGCACCTGGTCGGGGACCAGTTCGCGGACAACCACTGTCTCGCAGCCTTCCGACATCCCGGCCAGTGCCCAGGACGTCCCGCCGACGTGGAACAGCGGCATGGCGACCATGTTCACCGAGTCGCGGCCCAGCTTGAGGCAGGAGGAGGCGGCCCGGCTGTGGGCGACCATGGAGCGGTGGGTGAGCATCACCCCCTTGGGAAAGCCGGTCGTCCCGGACGTGTACAGCTGCAGGAAGCAGTCGTCGGGCTGGGCCTGGTCGCCCGGCCCGGCAGCCGGTGCGCCGGCCAGGAACTGCTCGTACCCGTCAGCGTCCCCGCCGATCGGGATCACCCGCTCGACCGCTGCCAGCCGCGGCCGGATCTGCTCGATCACGGGCAGGAACTCCGCCCCGGCGAACAGCACCCGGGCACTGGAGTCGTTGATCACGTAGGCGACCTCTTCCGGCGCCAGCCGGAAGTTGACCACCGCGTTGGCCGTTCCCGCGAGTGCGCAGGCCAGCGTGGTCTCCAGGCAGGCCGGGTGATTCTTGTCCAGGAACGCCACCCGGTCGCCGGCTGTCAGGCCCGCGGCCCGCTGGGCGCTGGCGTTCTGCCGGATCCGGGCGGCGAACTCCCCCCAGGTCCACGCTTCGTCGCCGGCCCGGACGGCTACCCTGCCTGGTTCCGCCGCCTCCCAGCGGCGGATCATGTCGAAGATATGCGCGCTTGCCTCGGGCATCTGGCACCTCTCGCTGATCACGTGCGATTGCTGAGGTCACAGTAGCCAGCAGGTCGACATCCTGGCTACTACGCCATATGATGCAACGTATGGCGAGGCAAGGACGTGGCCAGGATGGCCTGGCCCGGTTCGGGGAACCTGGCGTGCTGGTGCTGCTGTCGCTGAGCGACGGTCCCAAGCACGGTTATGCCATCACCGAGGACGTGTTCGAGCAGACCGGGATCCGGCTCGGGCCGGGCACGCTCTACGGCTCGCTGACCAAGCTGGCCGAGCGCGGTCTGATCGCCCCGGTCGAGAGCCGGGACCGCCGCCGCCCCTACCAGCTCACCAGTGCCGGGCGGGCTGCGCTGGAGGCCCAGCTCGCCAGCTGGTCCCGGGTCGTCGAGGCGGGAAAGGCACGGCTGCGATGGGCATGACCGGACTGCTGGTGGCGCTGTTCCCGCGCAAGTGGCGGGCATCGTTCGGGGAAGAGTTCGCCGCCCTGCTGGAGGAGACGCGGCTGACTCCGGCGGTAATCATCGATGTGGTGGCCCAGGCGGGGCTGCTTCATGTCCGGGCCCACCGGGGGCTGGTGCTCGGGCTCGCCGCGCTCGGGTGGTCAGCCTGCTGTGAAGTCGTCTCCGTGCGAGCAGGTCTCACCGCCAACATCCTGTGGGCGCCGTCCACCCCTGCCCGGGCGATCGCGCTTGCCGCCACGACCGGGGCCTGGCCGCTGCTGGCCGCCGCGGCTGCCCAGCGCCGCCGCCGGGCAGCGGACCAGGCCGGCCCTGCGCGGTAACGATGGCTGTCACCAGCCGGGACCCGGCACGGCAGTCCCAGGCGAACCGGCTCTCCAGGCTGAGCCTCGCCATGCTTGCCACCGCGTTCGCGGCCGGGATCGCGGCCGGGGCAGTGAGTTATGTGCGGCGTTCCCCAGCCGTCCAGGGGCACGTGGCGGGCTCGAACGGGATTGCCTTCGAGATTGTTGTGGCGGTCGTGTCTGTCGCGGTGGTGGCCGGCGTGCAGGTGTGGCAGGCACGCCGGCCCAGGTCAGCGGGCTACTCGTTATGGACAGCGCCGTTGCGGGTGAATGCCATGTCCCGGCTCGGCCTGACCCTCCGGATTGGCTGCGGCTTTCGCGTGCCGGACCTGATCAGGGCCCCGGCGGTCCTGCTGGTGCTGCTGATTGCGCTGTACTCGCCGTTCCGGATGGGCGAGCAGGTCATCGGGGGCCTCGATCCCAGTTCCACCGTCAACGCCTGGGGCGGGCCGACTTACCTCGGTGCCCTGCTGGCCCACTGGCTGGACGCGATCGTGATCTTCTACGTTGCCGCGTTCGTGCTGAAATCGTTGCTCGTGACCACGGGCAGGCGCTGAGGTCGGCAGCTTGGCCTGTGATGATGCCATGGTGGGAAACGCAGCGGCTGACCTCGGCCAGGCAGATCCTGGCCGCCCATGGCGGGTGGTCTTCGCCAGGGTCATGGGCGTGGTGCTGCTCTGGCATGTGATACCGGTCGTTGCGGTGGCCGCCGGGGTCGTGGCGGTGGCCAGGCAATCGCCCTGCGCTGACGCCTGCGGGTGGGCCGGGCTCGCGGTGGCCGGCTACCTCGTGCTGTCGCTGCTGCTGAGCACGATCGCCGTCGCCATCCTCAGCACGGTGGGACGCCACCGGCCAGCCCTCCGCCGGGTCACCATAGTCGGCAACGCAGGGGCGGCTCCCGGGATCGTGCTCAGCGGTCTTTGCCATCATCTGGCTGGCCATCTGGATCGGGTCCCTGCGCTGACCGCGCTGGGGCCCGCCCGCTGCGCTCCCGACAGGACGTGGTCGGTTTGGGCTGCCCGCGACCCGGATCGACCACATTGGGGTGGGGGCTGACCCAGCATGGGTGAGGCGTGGTCAGTTTGGGCTGCTCCTGCGACCCGGATTGAACACGTCGCGGGGACGGCTCGTTCAGCCTAATGGGGTGTGGTCAGTTTGGGCTGCTCCAGCGACCCGGATTGAACACGTCGCGGGGAGAACCTGCCCGGTGCGGCTCAGGCGTGGTCAGTTGGGGCTGCTGTCGGCCCAAATTGACCACGCCCGCCAGCCCGGGAGTTGTGGCGGCCATGCCAGGGGGTGGCGGCTATGGCAGTGGCGGGGCAGTATCGCTGCTGGTGGTGACAATTCGTGCCGCGTTGTCCACAGAGGGGCAGTGAGGCGCTGGCTGTCCACAGCTTGCGCAATGGCCGAGGCGTCATCAGCCGCGCTGGGCCAGCCTCGTGCTGTGAGTGACGCTCGGAATGCGCCGGCTGATTTCGCCGAGCTGCTGCGGCGGCAGTCCGGTGTCATCAGCACTGGTTCAGCTGTCGGCTACCTCGGGCGGGCGAAGGTCCGGTGGAAACTCGCCAGCGGGCATTGGCAGCGGCCCTGCCGTGGCGTGCTGGTCACGTTCTCCGGGCCTCTTGCCCGCGACCACATGGAGTGGGCAGCGGTGGTCGCAGCGGGCGAGGGCGCAGTGCTGGCCGGACTCTCGGCTGCCGGCCTGGACGGTCTCACCGGGTTCGCAGACCAGGCGATCCACCTGCTCGTGCCCGCGGGCCGTCAGGTGCGGAGGGATCTGCCACCGGACGTGATCGTGCACCGATCAAGGCTGCTAGGCCCGGACCACGTTCACCCGGTCCGGCTGCCGCCCCGGACGAGGCCAGCCAGGTCACTGGTGGATGCCGCCGCCTGGATGAGCACCGGCAACGGGGCGCGTGCGGTCCTTGCGGCCGGTGTTCAGCAGCGCCTGGTCAGAGTCGAGGATCTGCGGAAGGTGCTGGAGCGCCGTCCGGGCCTAGGGCGGCGGGCGTTGATCGCACTCACCCTCAGCGATATCGCCGGGGGCGCCGAAGCACTGTCCGAACTCGACTTCTGCCGTCTGACCCGGCGGTTCGGGCTACCCGAACCAGACCGGCAGGCCATCCGCACCGATGGGCAGGGTCGCCGCCGCTGGCTGGATGCCTACTGGGAGGATGCCGGGCTGGTGGTCGAGGTGGACGGTTGCTGGCACATGGAGGCACTCGCCTGGTGGGCGGACATGCAACGGGACAACGACCTGACCGTGAGTGGGCAGCGGGTGCTCAGATTCCCGGCTTTCGCCGTGCGTGACAACCCAGAAGTGGTGGCCGCCCAGATCAGGGCCGCGCTGGGGCGGTAAGCCCGCCATGGACCCAGCGGCCTCCGGCGGTGGGGTGCGGGCGGAG
>DPMS01000839.1 GCA_003541285.1 Actinomycetota bacterium | reverse complement strand
GACTCCGAGGTCATCGGCCCGGCTGAGATCAAGAAGATGGTGCCGTTCCTTGACGTCTCCGAGAGCGCCCGGTACCCGATCCTGGGCGCTCTGTACCATCCGCCGGGCGGGACCATCCGCCACGACGCGGTGGTCTGGGGGTATGCCCGGGCAGCCGATGCCCTGGGCGTCCATGTGCACCAGCAGACCGAGGTCACTGGCATCGACGTGGCGGGTGGCCAGGTCCGCGGTGTGCGCACGAGCCGGGGAGACATCAGTACCCCGATCGTGCTCAACTGCACCGCCGGCTGGTCCACCCTGGTCGCCGAGATGGCGGGTGTACGGCTGCCGATCCAGACCTTCCCGCTCCAGGCAGCCGTCACCGAGCCAGTGCGGGCATTCCTGCACCCGGTCGTGGTGTCGGGCACTCTCCACGTGTATGTCAGCCAGACCGACCGTGGCGAGCTGGTATTCGGCGCCAGCGTCGACCCATTCGCCTCGTACTCGACGCGTGGATCGCTGGAATTTGCTGAAGGGCTCGCCGGCCATGTTCTCCAGCTCATGCCGGCCCTGTCCAAGATGCGCCTGCTGCGCCAGTGGGCTGGCCTGTGCGACATGACCCCGGATTTCTCCCCGGTCATGGGCGGCACCGAGGTCGCGGGCTTCTACGTGGATGTCGGCTGGGGCACCTATGGGTTCAAGGCCGGCCCGGTCTCGGGTGAGGCGATGGCCGAGTGCATCGCCACTGGACGGACCCCGGAGATCATCGGAGCGTTCGGGCTCAGCCGGTTCGGTGACGGCTTCCTGGTAGGCGAGAAGGGTGCGGCGGCGGTCGGCCACTGACCGAGAAAGGCTGCTGGAACATGATCCAGATTCGGTGCCCCTGGTGCGGCCTGCGCGGGGCTGGTGAGTTCCGCTATGCCGGGGACGTCAGGGCCCGGCCCGACCCGGCTTCTGCCACCCCCCAGCAGTGGCGCGACTACCTTTACTTTCCCGCCAACCCGTGTGGGCCGGTCATGGAGACCTGGTACCACCGGATGGGCTGCCGGCGGTACTTCACCGCCGAGCGCGACACCGTTACCAACGAGGTGTGGACCCTGGAGGAGGGCATACGGTGAGCGCTCCACCGATGACAATGCGGCTGGGCCCGCAGCCGGGTGAGGAGATCGACCGCTCGCAGTCGTTCACCTTCAGCTGGAATGGCCGCACGATCCAGGCCTACGGCGGCGACACCATCGTGTCCGCGCTGGCCGGGAGCGGGGAACGGGTGTTCTCCCGGAGCTTCAAGTACCACCGTCCCCGTGGCCTGCTGACCGCCAGCTACCTCGACCCGGGGTGCATTCTGCAAGCCGGGGACGAGCCCAACGTGCGTGGGGCACACCGGCAGGTCGCGCCCGGCATGGCGGTGCGCTCGCAGAACACCTGGCCATCGCTGCGATTCGACGTGAAGGCGGCAAACCAGCTGCTTGGCCGCTTCCTCAGCCCGGGTTTCTACTACAAGACCTTTATCTGGCCCCGCCGGCTGTGGCCGGTGTACGAGCGGATCCTGCAGCGGTTCATCCAGGCGGGCGAAGTGTCCCCGGACACACCTCTGGTGGCTGCCGGCAAACGGCACGCCCACCCCGATGTGCTCATCGCCGGCGGCGGCCCGGCCGGGATGGCAGCGGCGGTCGCCGCCGCGCAGTCCGGTGCGAGCGTCATGCTGGTCGAGGAGGAGCACCGGCTGGGCGGGCATCTGCGGTGGGGGAGCGAAGCCGATCTTGCCGTCCTGCGGGAACTGAGGGGCCTGGTGGCGAGCACGCCCGGCATCGAGGTCCTCACTGACACGGTCGTGACCGGGCGCTACGACGACAACTGGGCCGCCGTGGTGCGGCGTGGGCTGCCCGGGGGCGCCGAACAGCTGATCAAGGCGCGCGCGAAGATGCTCGTGGTCGCGCCCGGGCTGATCGAGCGGCCCTATGTCTTCCAGGGGAACGACGTGCCAGGGGTCATGCTGTCGACCGCGGTGCGGCGGCTCATCAACCTCTATGCCGTCAAGCCAGGCACCCGGGCGGTGGTGCTGACCGCCAATGCCGACGGCGACGCCGCAGCTGACGATCTCGGGCGGGCAGGAGTCGAGGTAGCGCGAGTGGTGGACGCCCGATCTGGCGGGGACATCGTCCGTGTCCACGGCCGCCGGCAGGTCCGGGCGGTCGATCTCGCCGACGGCTCCACAATCCCCTGTGACCTGCTGGTTACCGCAGTCGGCTGGACCGCCCCGACCGCTTTGCTCAACATGTCCGGCGACCGCCCCGTCTACAACCCGCGTGCAGCCCGGTTCTTCCCTGCCGAACTGGCCCCTGGAGTACTGGCGGCCGGGGGGATCGCTGGCGACGGCAGCTGTGACAAGCTCGTCGAGCATGCCCAGGCGGTGGGCAGGGAAGCAGCCCGCCGGGCCGGGCGAATCCGCAGGGAATGGCAGGCGGCCCTGCCTGGCCGCGCGGCGGGCGCACCGGCAGGCGGCAGAGCACCGGCAGGCGGCAGAGCACCGGCAGACAGCAGGGCAACGGAGCCGGTGCCGATCCCGGACCTGCCGATCGATGCTCACCCGGAACTGTTCCGCGGCCGCACGCACGGAATGGTGGACTTCTGCGAAGACGTGTCTTCCAAAGACATCACCGCCGCGATCAGGG
Organism: Actinomycetota bacterium; assembly: GCA_003541285.1. GTDB lineage: Bacteria > Actinomycetota > Actinomycetes > Streptosporangiales > Streptosporangiaceae > UBA9676. Next base: position 2,180 of record DPMS01000839.1, on the reverse strand, counting down.
AGGGCTACGACTCGATCGAGCTGGCGAAGCGGTACACCACCGCGACGATGGGCCTGACCCAGGGCAAGCTCGAACTCGTCAACACCGTCGCGATCGCGGCGCAGGCCGCCGGGAAGACGATCGCCGAGTTCGGGACGACCACCTGGCGCCCCCCATATGCCCCGGTCACCCTCGGCGCGCTGGCGGGCCGCGAATTCGAGCCAGTGCGCTACTCACCCATGCAGCCCTGGCACGAGGCGCATCAGGCGCGCCCCCTACTTGCCGGGGCATGGGTCAGGCCCGACCACTACGGCGATCCCGCAGCGGAGGCAAGGAACGTCCGGGAACGGGTCGGCATCATCGATGTCACCCCGATCGGCAAGCTTGACCTGCGTGGCCCCGACGTGCCGAAACTGCTCAGCCTGCTCTACGTCAACAAGTGGAGCAAGCTTGGCATCGGCAGGGTCCGCTACGGGGTGATGTGCACCGAGGACGGCGTCGTCTTCGACGACGGCGTCACTGGCCGGCTTGGCGACGAGCACTACCTGATGAGCACCACATCCTCGGGGGCGGCGGCGGTGTGGGAATGGCTGGAGAACTGGCTCCAGACCACGTATCCGGACTGGGCCGTCCACGTCACACCGGTGACGACCGCATACGCCAGCATGAACGTGGCTGGCCCGGCGTCGCGGGAACTGCTCACCCGGGTGACCGACGGCGTCGACCTGGCGAACGAGGCGTTCGGCTACATGGAGGTCCGCACCGGCAAGGTGGCCGGTGTGGACGGGTGCGTGCTGTGGCGGATCGGGTTCACCGGTGAGCTGAGCTATGAGCTGCACGTTCCGGCAGGCTACGGGCTCGCGGTCTGGGAGACCCTCATGGGTAGCGGCCAGGACCTCGGCGTGGCGCCGTTCGGTGTGGAAGCGCAGCGCATCCTCCGGCTAGAGAAGGGCCACCTCATCGTCGGGCAGGACACCGATGGCCTGACCCGCGGCTTCAGCGCAGGCCTGGACTGGGCGATCAAGCTGGACAAGGACGATTTCGCCGGCAAGCCCGAACTCGCATGGCAGCACGACGACGGCAGCGGCCTGCGGCTGGTCGGGCTGCAGCCCGATGACGGCTCGGTCGTGCCGCCCGAGGCCAGCCAGATCATCGAGGGCCGGGACATCGTGGGCCGGGTCCCCTCCAGCCGCATGTCCCCGACTCTGGGCCGGGCCATCTGTCTCGCCCACGTTGAGGCACGCCTGGCCGCCCCCGGAACCCAGGTCACTGTCAGGCTGCCCGGCGGGCGCCTCGTCACGGCCCGCGTCACTGAGCACCTTGCCCATGTCGACCCGGAAGGGAAGCGGATGCGTGTCTGAGAACACGGTGATCGCCCGGAGCCCGATCCCTCCGGCCGCGCCTGCCCGGGTGGAAGCGGGCTGGGAGGTGAGCGGGTGCCATACCGATGCCGCGCTCACCATTACCGACTGCACCCCGCTCGCGAAGGTTCACGTGCGGGCGCCATGGAACGGGACGATGGCCAAGGCTCTCGGCGTGCCATTCGGCCGGGCAGCCCGCGACTCCGGCGGGCTCCTCATCGGGTCCGGGCCCGGCGAGTGGCTGATGCTGGCCCCACCTGGCACGGCGCCGGAGGTGGCCGCCCGGCTCGCGGCCATGGCCGCTGAATCGGCCCCAGAGGAGTTCGTGACCGTGATCGACCTGACTCACGGGCGTGCGCTGGTCCGGCTGACCGGGGGGCAGGCGGCGGACCTGCTGGCGTGCCTATGCGAAGTCGATCTGCACGACGACATGACCCCGGATGGGACGGCCTTCCGGTCGTCGGTGGCCGGTGTCGCCACGGACGTGATCCGCGACGACCGCGGGGAGATCCGGTCCTACCTGCTGCACTGCGAAAGATCGTCAGGCCGGTACCTCTCCGGCGCGCTGACCGGCGCTGGGGACTCGTTCGGCATCGGCATTGACGGCTTCTCGGCCCCTGGAATCTGACAGCCCTACCACCCTGAGGAGCCGTAGCTATGGCGTTCCCGACCGATCTGGAGATTGCCCGGGGCGCGGCCCTGAAGCCGCTGGAGGACATCGCTAGCGAGATGGGTATTGCTGGCCATCTGCTGGAGCATTATGGCGAGCAGGTGGTGAAGATCAAGCTGGCTGCGATGGACGAGCTGGCGGGGCGGCCTGCGGCTAAGTATGTGGTGGTG
>DPMS01000611.1 GCA_003541285.1 Actinomycetota bacterium | reverse complement strand
GCGGTCGTCGCTGAGCACCGGTTCGGGGAGGGTTCCGGCGTTGTGCTCCAGTAGCCGCCACCGGCTCCGGCGCTGGCCTATCACCGACCACGCGCAATTCGCGAGTGGCCCGACTGCACCCCATAGGTCCTCGGGGAAGCCGAGCAGGCGGGCGGCACCCAGCCGGATGGCCGCGCCGTGACTGACCACGACCACGAGCGTTCCCGGGGCCATGCCGCCGGCGATCCGCTCCAGCGCCGTGCCTGCCCGTTCGGCGACGACAGCGGATGATTCGCCGCCCGGCGGCGCCCACTGAGCGTGCTCTGCCGGGTAGCGGGTGCGGATCTCGGGATCGGTGAGACCTTCCCAGAGCCCGCCGTATCGTTCCCGTAGTTCCTTCTCGGGAGTCACCGGCAGCCCGGTCAACCTCGCCAGCGGCGCCGCGGTGGCCATCGCCCGCCCCAGGTCGGAGGAGACAATCGCAACCGGGCGGAGGCCGGCGAGCAGCCGCGCAGCCCGCTCTGCCTGCTGCACCCCCTCCGCATCCAGCGGGATGTCGGTCTGCCCCTGGAACCGGCCTTCCACATTCCACTGTGTCTGGCCGTGCCGCCAGAGGACCAGCCGGACCGACTGGTCGTAGTACCGCTCAGCCCCCCGCGCGCCGACTGCGCCGCCGGACCCACCCGCACTCCCCGACCTGGCCACACCCTCGGACCCGGCCGTGCCGCCGGACCCAGCAACACCCCCGGACCCGCCTGCGGCACCAGCCGCTGCCTGTGCTGCTGCCATCGTCAGCGGGGCCCTGGACCGCGGGCCTGGTCCCCTGCCCGTGTTCCCGCCGGCCCGCCTACGCCAACCGGCTCCGGCAGCGGCAGCCGGGGGCAGTCCTTCCAGAGCCGTTCCAGCGCGTAATAGGTGCGCTCTTCGGCGTGCTGAACATGAATGACGATGTCGAGGTAGTCCAGCAGGACCCAGCGGCCCTCCCGTTCGCCCTCCCGGCGGACCGGCCGGACTCCGGCCTTACGCAACCTCTCCTCGATCTCTTCGACGATTGCGCGTACCTGACGGTCGTTGGACGCCGAACAGAGCAGGAACACGTCGGTGATGACGAGCTGCTCACTTACGTCGTAGGCGATGATGTCGGTGGCAAGTTTCTCGGCCGCAGCCTCGGCCGCGATCCCGGCAAGCTCGACGGCCCTGGCAGTAGCGGTCACGTGTGCGGCTCGTTCTCCTCCGGTATGCCCTTCCCCCAACCCTCTGCCGCCTGGCACCAGCGCGGCCTGGGGATCGTATTCAGGATATCCCGCCAGGCCACCTCAGCCATCCCCAACGCTGGTGGGACCTGCGTTTCGTGCCGTGGCGGGGCCCGGTCAGTCCTGTGGGCGGTACAGGCGGCGGCTGGCGATGTGGCGCCCCTCGCAGTTTTCCTGCCTGCGCCTTTGCCGTGGGCATCCACTCTGACCTGCGCGAATAGGTCTCAGCAGTTCTCAGCACATCCGGGTGTTTCCCGCCGGGATGTGCCCTCATTGTGCCCTCGCTGGCACCCCCATCACCAAGCGGCCCGCCCGGTGTGCCAGCACCGGAACGGGGCCTGGGACCCGGACCTGCAAGGAGGCCAGGGCCATGACCGACACCACCCCACAAGCCACCGTGCCAGCATCCCCGCCGACATCATCGAGGACGCCCGGCGGGCAACGTGCGGGCACTGCTGGGCCGACAGCCCGGAGTGGGCATGCGCGTTCTCCGGGACCGGGCCGGATGGCCTGCACCTGGCCCGGCTCGCCCGCGCCCGGCGCCGTGGCCTCATCAGCGAGGCGCACATGGCCGCCGTGCTCGTGGCGGCCGAGGATGCACGACGGTGGTCTACGAGAGCGAGCGGTGGACGCGGCCATGGGGCCATCCGAGACCGAGCGGCAGGCTGATACCCCTGCGGTGCAGGCCATCTATGCGGCGTTCCGGGCCGATCCTGGCCAGGGCCGGATGGCCCCGCACACCCACCGGATGCCGTGCCAGGCGATCGAGACCGCAGGCGTGGAGCTGGGCGCCTATGGCCACCGGATCGTCGGGCTGGCCGTGGCCGTGGCCGGGACGCTGGTGGCCGACGTGCTCCTGCGGGCGTACGCGTGGACCGTGGCCGCTGGTGGGGCCATGCTCCTGCTCGGGTACGCCCGCAGGAGCACGGCGCGGCCGTACGGCCGGTGTACGCGCGGGGGGTGCGGGCCACTGACCTGACCGTGAAAGACAAGCGCATCGGCTACCTGGCCGACGGCGTCATCGGCGTGGTCCTGCCGGGCCTGCTCGTCCGGCGTACGGCCGCATCTGTTCTGTGATCTAACCGGGCGGCTTGCGCCTCATGAAGACACCGAATTGAGGAGGACGGTCATGAAGCGCGCGGCGCTCCCGGGCACGGTCATAGCGGCGCTGCTGGCAGTGACCGGTTGCGGCGGCTCAGGAGGCCCGGCCAGCTACCTGGCCACCGGCGCCTCCTCGGCCGATTTCATCCAGTGGCAGGCCACGTCCTCCGGGCATCTGGAGGGCACGCTCACCGACGACCGGATGTCCGGGACGGCGCCGGGCGAAACTCTCTCGGTCAACCGCTGGCCGTTCACCGGTACCATCAACGGCAACTCGGTGACCTTGACGTTCAACGACATCCTCACCCAGGTTCACGTCTACGCAACCTGCACGGCAGCGCCCTCACGCTCCAGATCCCCCAGGCCAACGGCACGATCCAGCCGGGCACCTTGAGCCAGGCCGGCGTGAGCATCTACAGCAACGCGGTGGCAGCGCTCCACAGCAAGCTCAGGCGGGTCAACCTCCTTGCCGCACAGGCGCAAGCCCGGGCCCAGCAGCAGCAGAACGCGCAAGCGGAACAGACCGCACAAAACGGCCTGGCACACTGCAGCAGGCCGCCAGCCTCGGCAGCGACCTGGGCGCGATGTCATCCGACGTGCAGCAGGCCGGCAGCGGCCTGGGGTCACCTAAGCCGGACGCCTCCCACGGGACGGGCAGCTACTGCGACAACGTCTGCACCGTGGACGACGACCTCTACGCCCTCTCCGACGACCTGAACACGCTCACCAACGACCTCTCGACCGCGAAGCAGGACATCCAGACCGTCAACAATGACGCGGCGAACCTCAGCGCAAGCGGCCATTCGCGGCGTCACCCAGCGTGCGGATCATCACGTCGATTCCGGGCTCACCTGGGGCCGGTACCGTGCAACCGGCGGACCCGCATGAGCGACGACCCGTGTCCGGACTGCCAGCCCGCAGGCAAGCCCGCGCGGCGCTGACCCAGAGTCTTCCGCCACTTGGAGCAGGGCCTTTGGCCCTGACGACGGTAGGCCTTTCGGGTAACGCTCGTGGTATGCGCTCAGGGGGAGCGTTGCCTCTGAGGGGAGGTTTCCATGACAACGGGTGTCGCCTTCTTCAAGTGGACGGACGAGGGCCGTCACAGCTACCGCGAGACGGTGGACCGTCTTGGGGCGAACGTGAAGCTCGCGGAGAAGTTCGGTGTCGAGATCAAGGACGTTTTCTGGACTCCCGGTGGTCCCTATGACCTGGTCGGCGTCGCGGTAGGACCGGATGCGAAGACCCTTACGGCGTTTTGCCTCGCGATGCAGTCGGCGGGGTATCTGCGCGCCGAGTGGGCGGAGGCATACCGGCCAGAGGAGATGCTGGAAGTGATCGCGGTTGGCTGAGAGTCGGACTGGCGCCGCCCGTGCCGGGGGTCGATGTGGCGCTGACTGGCTGGTGTCACGTCCAGCCGTCTGGAGCATCGCGTGGTGGCACAGGCAGCGCTTGCCCGTTGCTGGGCTCTTGGCCCTGCGCTTGATCGCCGCGTGGGCCGGCCGGGCACTTGTGGCCCGGCGCTGACGACCGTGCACGCCAGGCGATTGACGCGGCGTTCGGTGATGTGCCCTCAGGCCGGGGAGGGCCGACGTATGTGGATGTCAACGGCTGTCCAGCCGGTAGAGGTGCCGTTTGGCGATGTACTGGACGATCCCATCCGGGACCAGGTACCAGATGGGCTCCCCGGCCGCGACCCGCTCCCGGCAGTCGGTGGATGAGATGGCAAGCGCGGGGATCTCCACCAGGCTCACCCGGTCTTCCGGCAGGCCGTGCCCGGTCAGCCGGTGCCCAGGCCGGGTGCACCCGACAAAGTGCGCGAGCGCGAACAACTCGCTCACGTCCTGCCAGGACATCATCCGGGACAGGGCGTCGGCGCCGGTGATGAAGAAGAACTCCGCCTCCTCACCACGCTCCACTCGCAGATCACGCAACGTGTCGATCGTGTAAGTCGGGCCGCCTCGGTCAATGTCGATCCGGCTGACGGAAAACCGCGGGTTGGACGCGGTCGCGATCACCGTCATCAGGTAGCGGTCCTCGGACGGCGAGACCTCCCGGTCTTCCTTCTGCCACGGCCGGCCGGTGGGCACGAACACGACCTCGTCCAGCGAGAAGAAGTGTGCCACCTCGCTGGCCGCCACCAGGTGGCCGTGATGGATGGGATCGAAGGTGCCGCCCATCACCCCGATCCGCTGCGCAGGCGTCATGCGCAGACTCTAGTGGTCACCGTCCCGGTGCACCGGGCGCGCCCCGCCCAGTGCGCCCGCAGTCACTCCAGGCCGGGCAGCGGCGGGCCTCCCTCACGCCACCGCACCACCCGCACCGCCTTGCCAACCTCGCTGCGCGGCACCGTTCCCGGTGGCAGCACCCGCACGCCGATGGTCACCCCGAGTTCGCTGCGCAGCCGGGCTTCAAGCTCGCCCTCGGTGGGCATCTCCCAGCGTGCCGGCGCCTGGGCAGCCGGGCCGCCGCCGGCCGGCGTTCTGTATTCGCAGCAGGCGATCAGGCGTCCCGCGGCCTGCCTTTCGTCCAGTACCAGCAGGTAGTCCGGGCAGACCCCGGGCTCGGCGAGCAGCACCCGCTCCACCTCGCTGGGGTACACGTTCACGCCGCGCAGTACCAGCATGTCGTCGCGGCGGCCGGTGATCTTGCTCATCTTGACCAGCGTCCGGCCGCACACACAGGTGCCCCGGCGCAGCGATGCGACATCGCCGGTCCGGTACCGCAGCAGCGGCAGCGCCTCCCGGGTGACGGTGGAAAACACCAGTTCACCAGGGGTGCCGTCGGGCACCGGCTGACCGCTCGCCCCCTCGATCGCTTCTACCAGGAAGTGGTCCTCGTTGACGTGCAGCCCGTCCGCCGCCTCGATGCACTCCGCCGCGACCCCGGGCCCGATCACCTCCGACAGCCCGTAGACGTCCAGCGCCTTCAGCCCGAGCAGTTCGGAGATGCGGGCACGCATTTGCTCGGACCAAGGTTCGGCTCCGAACATGCCTGCCTTGAGCGCAAGCCCCTCCCCCGGCCTCACGCCCGCCCCTGCCAGCGCCTCGCCGAGCCGGATCGCATACGACGGGGTGCAGCACAGGATGTCTGGGCGCAGGTCGCGGATGAGGGTCACCTGCCGGTGCGTCATCCCGCCCGAGGCCGGCACCACGGTCGCGCCGAGTTCGGCCGCACCCTGGTGGAAGCCGATGCCCCCGGTGAACAGCCCGTAGCCGTAGGCGTTGTGCACGATGCTGTCAGTGGTCGCGCCCCCCGCCGCCAGCGCCCGGGCGCACATCCGCGCCCACAGCGCCAGGTCAGCGCGGGTATAGGTGACCAGGGTCGGCCGCCCGCCGGTTCCGCTGGAACCGTGCACGGCCACCACGTCCGACATCGGAACACCCGTCATGCCAAACGGATATTCCGCCCACAGGTCGCTTTTCCCCGTCATCGGCAGCCGGGGCAGATCGGCCAGGCCGGTGATGTCCGCGCCGCCGGTGACACCGGCCGACTTGAGGCGCTCTGCCTGCAGACCGCCCAGGGCCAGCAGCCGGTCCACCAGGGTCCGCAGCCGCACCAGCTGCAGGTCCGCGCGCTCGTCGGCGGACATGGACTCGGCGTCAGGCTCGAACATCTCGCTCACCTCCGGGCCGGCCCGGGCCACGCTGCCCGGGCAGTACTGCACCTTGCCATGATCACCGATGTTGCTGCCTGGGTGTCCAGGATGTGGCTAAACGGACACTGTTCGCCCGCGCGGGGGGCTGCGTTGGCATCGCAGGCCGGTTACGGGCCTAGCATGGCTGACATGACGACTCCGCCGGATCGTGCCCGGGTACGCCTGCCCGGGATCAGCTCGCGGGCCTACGAACACCCCGCCGACCGGTCAGCTCTGGTCGCGATGCGCAAGCTCACCGGCTTCGACGTGCTGCTGCGGCGGCTCGCCGGGCTGTTCAGCGACCGGAGCCTGCGGCTGCTGTTCCTCGCCAGTTCCGTGCGGGCCTCCCAGGAGCAGTTCCCGCACCTGTATGAACTGCTGCTCGATGGTTCCTCGATCCTGGACCTGCCGGCGGTGCCCGAGCTGTACATCACCCAGGACCCGATCCCGAACGCGATGACGCTCGGCTCGGACAAGCCGTTCATCGTGATCACCACCGGCATGGTTGACCTGTATGACGCCGAGGAAATGCGGTGGGTGATCGGGCATGAACTCGGGCACGTGCTGTCCGGCCACGCCGTCTACCGGACCATGCTCTTCCACCTGACCCGGCTGGCGACCAGGCTGGCCTGGTTCGCGATCGGCTACATCGGCCTGCGGGTGATCATCGCCGGCCTGGAGGAGTGGTACCGCAAGTCGGAGCTGTCCTGTGACCGGGCCGGTGTGCTGGCCGGCCAGGACCCGGCGGCGGCGCGCCGGGCACTGATGAAGCTGGCCGGCGGATCGCGGATGTCCGAGCTCAGTCATGACGCGTTCCACCAGCAGGCCCACGAGTACGACGCGGTCCCGGACGTGCGGGAGGGCCTGCTCAAGCTGCTGCAACTGCAGGGCACCACGCACCCGTTCGCGGTGATCCGGTTCGCTGAACTCGACCGCTGGGTCGCTGACGGCGAGTACGCCCCCATCCTCGCCGGGCAGTACCCGCGCCGCGAGGATGACGAGCAGACTTCGGTGAGTGAGGAGGTCAGGGCCGCCGCCAGGTCCTACCAGGAGTCCTGGAACCGGTCCTCGGACCCCCTGATCGGCCTGGTCAAAGGATTCGCCGAGACAGCCGCCGGCGCCGGCGAACGCCTGTTCAGCGGCGTGTTCGGCCGCCGCGACAGCGGTGCTGGGGACACCGGCACGAACGGCGACTGAGATTCCCGGGCGGCTGGGAACCCGTCCATGCCGTCCTCACACCTGAGTGGATGACTATGCCGGGCACCGTCATTGACGGCAGAGATCAGAGCTCCGCCCAGGTTGCGTGTGAGTCCGGTGCGAATGCCGCCGCCGCGATTCCCCGTGATCAGCCGTGGCGGTCCGCGGGCCCGCGCTAGGCTAGGGCCGGGCCAGCAAGACCAGGTCGTCGCGATGTACTACCTCGCGCTCGTACTCCGGGCCTCGCTCGGCGGCCAGCTCGCGGGTGGAGCGGCCCATCAGGGCGGGGATCTCGGCCACGTCGTAGTTAACCAGTCCACGGGCGATCACGCGGCCGTCGGTGCCGCACAGATCGACGGGATCGCCGGCTTCGAAGGTGCCCTCCACGCCGGTGATGCCCGCTGGCAGGAGTGATGCGCGACCGCCCAGCACGGCGCGCACGGCGCCCGCGTCCAGCATCAGCCGGCCACGGGCGGCCGCGGCGTGGGCGAGCCAGAGCTGGCGGGTAGCGGGCCTGCGGTCGTGCGGGGCGAAGTAGGTGCCGACGGGCTCACCGTCGAGCGCCGCGGCGGCCTGGCCGGCGCTGGCGACCACGGTAGGGATACCGGCCTCGGTCGCGATGAGTGCGGCGTCCACTTTGGTGACCATCCCGCCGGTGCCGACGCCGGTCGCGACTCCCGGCGTGGTGAGGTCACCGCGCACGGCCCGGCCGGCCAGCCCGAGGCTGACCCCGGCGAGATCGGCCCGGGTTTCCACCCGTGGGATCCGGCGGGCGCCCGGCCGGCGGGGGTCCATGTCGTACAGGCCGTCGACGTCGGAGAGCAGGATGAGGGCTCCGGCCCGTATCACGTGGGCGACCAGGGCCGCGAGCCGGTCGTTGTCGCCGAACCGGATCTCGTCGGTGGCGACCGTGTCGTTCTCGTTGACCACCGGCAGGATGCCAAGTTCGAGCAGCCGGCTCAAGGTCCGCTGGGCGTTGCGGTAGTGAGCCCGGCGCATCAGGTCATCAGCGGTCAGCAGGATCTGCCCGGCCTGCACGCCCTGAGTCGCGAAGGCAGCCGAGTACCGGGCCATCAGCAGGCCCTGGCCCACACTGGCAGCCGCCTGCTGGGTGGCCAGGTCCCGGGGGCGGCGGGGCAGCCCCAGCGGCGCAAGCCCAGCCGCGATGGCCCCGGAGGAGACCAGCACGGCCTGGCCGCCGGCCCGGACCCGTCCGACCAGCACCTCCGTCAGTCCGCCGATGCGCTGGTCGTCGATCTGGCCGCCCGCGGTCGTCAGCGACGACGAACCGATCTTCACCACGACGCGGGCCGCCTTGGCGACATCAAGCCGCTTCCCGCTCACGACGCCGGCCTCACCGCGATCCGCCCGGCCCGCTCCCCTTCCCGACCCGGCGCACCTGCCCCCGCACGACCCGGCGTGGTCGATTGGGGTCGTGATAGCAGCCCCAGATGACCACGGCTCACGACGCATCGCCACTCAGCTCCGGGAACGTGGTCGATTGGGGTCGTGATAGCAGCCCAGAATGACCATGTCCGTGCCGCCCGCAGCGAGCCGGCTGGTCCGTGATCGTGATAGCAGCCCAAACCGGCCACGGCTGGGAGCGAGCCGACTGACCTGGAGGGGCTGGAGGGGGTGGTGCGGCTTAGGAGCGAGGGGGTTAGCGCGGGGAGCAGCCTGGTGGTCACCGGGCGAGCCTTCGGTCGGTACCACGAGGCCCGAAACCGTGCTGCGAGCCTGCGGGGACATCGGGATCCCAGTCGAACACCACAGCATCGGGCCCTTCACCGATCACGACCTCGGCGTCCGCCGTGGCACCCGCCTCGGCGAGGGCTTCCTCAATCCCGATCCGGGCCAGGCGGTCGGCCAGGTAGCCGACGGCTTCCTCGTTGGTGAAGTCGGTTTGCTGGATCCAGCGGCGTGGCTTCTCGCCGCGCACGATGAAGGTGTTCTCGCCCTCCCGGACAACCTCGAACTCCGGGCCGCCCGCCGGAGCAGGCCGGATCACCTGCCGGGTGGGCTCGGGCGGCGGTGCCGCCGCCCGAGCCGCCGCCACCACGTTGCCGACCGCGTAGGCCAGTTCACGCAGTCCCTCGTGAGCCGCCGCGGAAACCTGGTAAGCCGGCACGCCCCGCCGCCCGAATACGGCGGCCGCCTGCTCGGCCACCTCACGCGCCGCCGGCACGTCGATCTTGTTGAGGGCGATGACGCGTGGCCGGTCGCTGAGGGAGGCGCCGGTGGCAGCCTCATAGGCATCCAGTTCGGACTCAATCACCTCAAGGTCGGCGACTGGATCGCGACCCGGTTCACCGCTTGGCCCGGCTGCGCAGTCCAGCACATGCACCAGCACCGCGCACCGCTCCACGTGCCGCAAGAAGTCCAGCCCCAGGCCCTTGCCCTGGCTCGCTCCCGGGATGAGTCCGGGCACATCCGCCACCACGAACTGCGTCTGCCCGGCCTCGACCACGCCCAGATGGGGGGTGAGGGTGGTGAACGGGTAAGCCCCGATCTTGGGCCGGGCCGCGGACATGGCAGCGATCAGCGACGATTTGCCTGCGTTGGGGAAACCGACCAGGCCGGCGTCGGCCACCGTCTTCAGTTCCAGCATCAGCGAGCGCTCGGCACCTGGTTCACCGCGGAGCGCGAAACCTGGCGCCTTGCGCCGCGGCGAAGCCAGTGCCGCGTTGCCGAGTCCACCCCGCCCGCCCTGGGCGGCGACGAACCTGGTGCCTACCCCGACCAGGTCGGCGACTACCTCACCGTCGCTGGATTTCACCACTGTTCCGTCGGGGACGTGGACGACCAGATCGGCGCCGTCAGCACCGTTACGGTGGGAGCCGGACCCCTGCTTGCCGTTGCCGGCCCGGCGTACCGGGCGCCGGTGGAAGTCGAGCAATGTGGCGGTGCCCTGGTCCACTTCCAGGATCACATCGCCGCCACGGCCGCCGTTGCCGCCGTCCGGGCCGCCCAGCGGCTTGAACTTCTCCCGGTGGATCGAGGCGCAGCCATGCCCGCCGTCGCCTGCCTTTACCCGCAGGGCGACCTGATCGGCGAATTCGGCCACTGCTCTCATCCCTTCTGGCCTGTACCTGCCCTCCCGGCGGCAGTGCTCCCCTCCGGCGGCCAGATCCTTCCCGTGGCTCACATGCGTCAGGGGCGGACCGGCGCTCGGTCCGCCCCTGACGCATGGCCTTGATAAGAGGCTGGCGGGACCTACTTCGCCGCCGGGGCAGCCGATGCCTGCGCCGGCTCGGCGGCGATGCTCACGGCCCGCCGGCCACGCACGCTGCCGAACGTAACAAACCCGCTGATCAGCGCGAACAGGGTGTCATCCCCGCCCCGGCCCACTCCAGGCCCGGGGTGGAAGTGTGTACCGCGCTGACGTACCAGGATCTCGCCCGCGTTGACCCGCTGGCCGCCGAACCGCTTCACGCCAAGCCGCTGTGCCTTGGAATCGCGCCCGTTCCGGCTGGACGACGCGCCTTTCTTGTGTGCCATCGTCAGCCCTTCTTCTCAGCGGCGGACTTCGGGGCGGCCTTGGCCTTCGCCGTGGCTGTGCCAGCCTTCGCTGCGCCGGCCTTCCCCGCGCTCTTGCCGGTCGAGATACCAGTGATCTTCACCTGGGTGTACCGCTGGCGGTGGCCGAGCCTGCGGCGGTACCCGGTCTTGTTCCGGTAATGAATCATGTTGATCTTGGGGCCGGCGACCGCTCCCATGATCTCCGCAGTGACCTGGTAGCCACCCACTTCGGCCGGGTCGCTGATGACCTTGCCGTCGTCAACGACGAGCACGGCGGGCAGCGTCACGCTGGAGCCGACCTCGCCGGCGAGCGTGTCGACGGTGAGAACATCATCTACCGCCGCCTTCTCTTGCCTGCCACCGCACCGCACGATCGCGTACACCGAGAACTCTCTCTCTGCCTTGCGTGGGCTTCTACCTTGCGCGGGCCCGTCACCGTGATCCACGTGAGCGGACCGCAAGCTCGGTGAGGGGCTCGCCTACTTTGCACACGGCTAGCCTCGGGGTCCCCCGGCCCCGGATCCATCCTTGCGCAAGGTTATCAGACACTTCAGCGGCCTCAGCCCGCTGCCGCTTCGGATGGCGGCTGATCGGGCACCTGGATTTCGCCGCCGGGTACCGGCTCACCGATTCCTTGCTCGCCGGCCACCAGCCCATCGGGCTCGTGAGCCTCGTCGCCGGCCACCGGCCCCGCAGACCCCTGGTCCTGCGCCGCAGCGGCATCGGGCACATCTGTGCTGGGTACTGGCCCACCGGCGCTCGGCTCACCGGGCACCCCGCTGCCCGGCACATGAACCTCGGCACCGGCCTGCTCACCGGCGCTCAGCTCACCGGCCTCCGCAGCATCGGGTCCAACAGCATCAGGTCCAACAGCATCGGGCACTGCGGCACCGGGCA